>JACMJP010000048.1 GCA_014380545.1 Chitinophagales bacterium
AAAATTAATATCAGATCCCCGTATTGATGCAAATGGTTATTGCCTGGAAATATATCTCAACGAAAATGATATGCAGTGCATGGTAAAACTTGATCCTGATAAAATATAAAATCACTAACAATTTAAAAACTAAAAAAATGGCTAAACAAATTTTTGTAAATCTACCCGTTCAGGATCTCAACAAATCAATTGAGTTCTTTACAAAATTGGGTTTCTCTTTTAATCCTCAATTTACAGACGAAACAGCAACATGTATGATAATAGCAGATAACATTTTTGTTATGCTGCTTACCCATGCAAAATTTAAAGAATTCACTAAAAAAGAAATTGCAGATGCTACAAAAACTACCGAAGTAATAATTGCATTAGATGCAGAAAGCAAAGATGCAGTAAATAAAATGGTAAATACTGCAACTCAGGCCGGCGGCACTGCTTATGCTGAACCGCAGGATCATGGCTGGATGTATCAATGTAGTTTTGCTGATCTGGATGGACATCAGTGGGAAGTTTTATATATGGACATAACACAATTTCCGAAACAATAAAATCTAAATAATATGAAACCAAAAATAATACGTATCCTCTATTGGATATTTACGATCTTATTCGCAGGATTCATGATATTTTCTGCAATACCCGATGTCGCTGTCACAGAACCTCCTATAGACCTAATGCATGATTCTTTAGGATATCCTGTGTATATCATATGCTTTATAGGAATTGCAAAATTATTAGGTGCCATCGCTATTTTAATTCCGGGTCTTGCAAGAATAAAATCATAAAAAAACGAAAGCCGGAAAAACATAAACCTGATTGTAAGAATAAAATATAATGACACAAATTAATGCATATCTCACTTTTAATGGCAACTGTCGTGAAGCAATGGATTTTTATGCGGCATGTCTTGGCGGTGAAATTACATTTCATACAATTGGCGATTCACCTTTGTCAGATAATATGCCTGAACACATGAAACAAAGTATATTGCATGCTACCTTAATAAAAGATAGTTTACTTATTATGGCTTCTGATATGGTAACAGAAGAAGGATTAATAAAAGGGAATTCAGTTTCTTTAATGTTGAATTGCAGCAGTGAGGAAGAATTAAAATATTCGTATGAAAAACTTGTTGAAGGCGGAGAAGCTACACATCCTTTGGAAAATACTTTTTGGGGTTCAGTATTCGGCGACCTTATAGATAAATTTGGAAATCATTGGTTGCTTAACTATGATAAAAATAGTAACTAAAAATTTATAACAACTTAAATAAATAATATGCAAACTAAAACCACCAGCAATAGAATGTATTCACTCCTAGTTCTGTGTGATATGCATACAAAATACTTTGCAAATGTTACTGAAAACATTTCTGATAAAGACACCCATAACAGGCTGAACACAAAAGCAAATCATATTGCATGGTTAACCGGCAGTCTTGTAGAGCAGCGCCATGAAGTTGCAAATGCATTAGGTGTGAAAAAACAGCAAACAGCACATGATTTATTTAAAGATGGCAAAGGCATACAGGATGCTACTACTTATCCATCGCTGGCAGAATTCAAAAAAGATTGGGAAAACATAACTCCAATTTTGAGAGATGCACTTGTTAGTGTAAGCGATGAAAAGCTTGATGAATCATTTGAAATGATGCCGGGGTTTAAAATGACCTATTTCGAACTGATAACTTTTATCATTTATCGTGAAGCCAACATTATTGGACAAATTGCTTTATGGCGAAGACTGTTAGGATATGAAGCGATGAAATATCAATAAATAAACAAATAATAACATGAGTAATTTCCTGGGGAGATATTAAAAAATTTAATGAATTGAAGAATAGGTCGGAGAAATAATAGATTAATAATGCGCTTAAATAAATTACAATGATAAAAGGAAGTGTAGCAAATACTGTAGATGCTTATATCGGAGCTTTTCCCGAAAATGTGCGCAATATTTTGGATAAACTGCGGCAAACAATAAAAAAAGCAGCGCCCGGTGCGGAAGAAGTTATAAGTTATAAAATGCCCGCATATAAGTATCACGGCATGCTGGTTTATTTTGCAGCATATGAAAATCACATTGGGTTTTACCCGACACCTTCAGCCATTGAAGCATTTAAAAAAGAACTATCAGCATATGAGGGTGCAAAAGGATCAATAAAATTTCCGATAAATAAACCATTGCCATTTAAGTTAATAAGTGGAATCGTAGAATTCAAAGTAAAAGAAAATGAAGTGAAGCAGCTTGCTGCATCAAACAAAAAATCTGCATTAAAAAAACCTGGCAACACCAATAAAAAAATAAATAAGTCAACTGATGCAGATTCAGTGAATGAATATATGAATAAGCTTGAGCACCCGCTAAAGGACGAGATGGAAGTAGTAAGAAAAATAATTAAAGGAACAAATAAAAAATTATCTGAACGCATTAAGTGGTCCGCCCCGAGTTATCATTATAACAATACAGACCTCATTACCTTTAATCACAGAAATGAAAAGGCAGTTCAACTTGTTTTTCATCATCCTTCCATCGTAAAAATAAAATCACCTCTTTTAACTGGTGATTATAAAGACAGGAGGCTTGCGGCATTTAAAAATATGCAGGAAGTGAAGGCAAATAAAAAGGAACTGGAAAGAATTATAACTGAACTGATAAAGTTTATAGAGGGATAATTTAATTTTGAATTATAATAAAAATAAAATTTATAACTGATAAAAAATAATATATGCAAAAAGAAAATTTTTCGATAACCATAAACGCACCAAAAGAAAAAGTATGGAAAGTTCTCTGGGACGATGATACTTACCGAAAATGGACCGGGGTTTTTAGCGAAGGTTCTTACGCAGAAAGTGATTGGAAGGAAGGTAGTAAAATTAAATTTCTTTCTCCGAAGGGTGAAGGAATGTATAGTGTCATAAATAAAAAGATCGGGAATGAATTTATGTCATTTAAACATTTGGGTGTTGTGAAAGATGGTATTGAACAACCTTTAGATGAAGAAACAAAAAAATGGAGCGGGGCAATGGAAGAGTACACATTAAGAGAAGAAAACGGGATTACAAACTTAGATGTTGAAATGGATATAACTGATGAGTATAAAGATTATTTTAAAGGTACCTGGCCTAAAGCATTACAAAAAGTAAAAGAGTTGGTTGAAGAATGAGTTGTATTTTTGATTTAATGAAAAACAAAGTGATCAGGAATATTTACATTATGTTGTTATTTACATTCTGCATGTCGTGTAACAAGCATGACGGCATGTTTGGCGGGATCGATATTACAGGAAAAGTCTGCGATATTATTTCCGGATATCCAATTGAGGGTGCTGTAGTAACACTCAATAGCTCTGAATGGAAAAAAGGCCCTCTTGGTTACACTTTAAGCGATGGGACTATTTTGTTAACAGATACAACTGACAACATGGGTAAGTATTCATTTTCATTTTTAGCTGATGGGGAATATCAGTTTGAAGTATACGCTTATTCTTACAATGAATTATATAGCATATCAGATCACTCAATTGTAGCAGAAATTGGGGAGCATATAAAAGATTTAGAATGTAAAAGAAGTGCATGGGCAAAAATATTTTTATTAAACGAAACACCGGTTGATACTCCTTATTTTATTAGCTTAAGTGGTAACCTCCCTGAAACAACTGTATTAAATAATTTTTACAACGACACTATTGTGCATTTAAAGCTTATAGGGAATAGTCTTAATCAGCTTCGGTTTAATGAAGATAATGAAAATGATATTTATCTTGATGTTACACCATCAGATTGGGACACAATTGAGCTCGAATTCAAATATTAAATGTATTTAGTG
>JACMJP010000348.1 GCA_014380545.1 Chitinophagales bacterium
CAATCCCGGGTGTAATTGCCTAATTGTGTTAAATAAATTGATCTTGTTACTTTAATATCATTATACAGAATATATATTTTAAAAATATTTAAAAGCAATTCGTTAATGGTGTCATCTTGCCTTACAAAAAAACGTTCAGTTGCATATGCATCGGTATAAGAATATAAACTTAATCCATTTGCGGACCTTACAAGTGTTTTCATAAATACAGTATCATGAATAAAGTACATGCTTGTATCATACCCCAGGTCTTTAAGTGATCTGCTTTTTGTATTTATATCTGCATCGAATGAATAGTATAAGATATCACTGATAAAAAATGCTTTTATGGTAGCTGGGTTATAACTTAATACATCGCTTTGTCCTTCAGCCCGAAAAAGGATTGTCTGAGGGCTTCTTTCCCAGCCATCATTTCTTATTAATCCTTTCACGGTATCGTTACTATTAAGTATAATATATCCGGCTTCGAAATTCTGTGCACTTGTTGTGCAAAAAATTGTAATGCATAAATAAAAAATAAGTAGTTTATGAAAAGGCATATAATGAAAAGCTAAAATAATGATTTATCGCATAAGGGATAGTAGTGAAAATCCAATATTATTTAAACCGCATCAGTTCTTCTTTATTAAGATCATATTTGCCTTTACAACTTTCATAAATTACATATCCTGTATTCTGATCTGTTATAAACCCCGAAAGTTGTTCGTACCTTAATGCCGAACTGAAAAAAGAAGGGAAGAGAAAATACAACTCTTTTGCTAAACTGATGACCTGGATCATACCATGTATATATATCCTTATTCTGCTATTGGTGTGCCTGCGCATTATTTTTGAAACCCGCAGCAGCACTAAAACACTTGCATATTTGCTGTTGTGTGTTTTCCTGCCTGTATTCGGAATGATCTTTTATATGGCATTTGGCATTAACTACTGGAGAAAAAAATTATACACAAAAAAGACCGGCGAAGATGAAAAAATGCTGGAAGAACTAAAAAAAACAATTCCGCACTATTCCGGGTCTATTGTAAAATCTGCTGAGATAGGTGATGATAACGCTGAACTGGCAAGCATGCTCATAAAGGATATTCACAGCCCCCTTACCCGGAATAATAAAGTAAAACTTTTATTGAATGGTGAAGAAAAATTTCCCGAATTATTAAAAGCGATAGAAAATGCGAAACATCACATTCATATAGAGTATTATATTTATGAGTGTGATGATATAGGCACTGCCATTATTGAATTATTGATAAGGAAAGCAAAAGAAGGTGTGCAGGTGCGGTTTATATATGATGATTTTGGGAGCCCGTCAATAAAAAGGAAAATTGAAAAGCGGATGCGGGATGCAGGGGTGGAGATATATCCTTTTCATAAAGTTTATTTTTATTTACTTGCCAATCGTATTAATTATCGCAATCACCGGAAGATAGTAGTGATTGATGGCTATACGGGTTTTGTGGGAGGCATTAATGTGAGTGATAAATACATCAACAAAACGAAAGGACAATTATATTGGAGGGATACGCACCTGCGCATAGATGGACCCGGTGTATATTATATGCAATATCTTTTCCTTGCGGATTGGAATTTCTGTTGCTCCCGCAACCTGAAACCTGAAGATATATATTTTGGACAGCATGCAGATGTTAAAGCAGATACTTTGGTGCAGGTAGTAGGCAGCGGCCCTGATTCTAAACAACCCTTAGTATTATTTTCAATATTGCAGGCGATATATCTTGCAAAGGAAGAGATATTGATTACAACACCTTATTTAATTCCGGGAAATGATATCATGGATGCACTCAGGATAGCTGCATCAAGCGGGCTTTCCGTAAAATTATTAGTGCCGGGAAAAGGCGATTCAAGATTAGTGAATGCTGCAGCAAAAGCTAATTATAATGATCTGTTACAGGCGGGTGTGGAAATATATTTATACCGGAAAGGTTTTGTGCATGCAAAAACTTTGGTAGCTGATGGTAAACTTTCAATGATAGGAACTGCGAACATGGATTACAGAAGTTTTGAATTAAACTTTGAGGTGAATGCCATTATTTATAATAAAACGTTCTCTAAAAAATTGCGTACTGTATTTTTTGATGACCTGGAACATGCAGTTAAATTAGATGCAAAAAAATGGTATAAGCGTCCTGTTTATATTAAGTTAGCTGAAAAAATTGCACGGTTATTTTCGCCTGCACTGTAAATAATTTTTACTTCCCTTGCCTCATTGTCTAAGCGGGTTCACAATGCCAGTAAATAAAATAACACAATTGTAACACTGCGGTAAAAGCATTACGCAGGGTTTTTCTTTTGTTTATTTTAATTGTGAAAGAACCCTGCAGAAAAATAAAAATCAACCCCGATCTTTTAAGACCGGGGTTGAATATTTATTAAGCATTAATACATCACAGAAAATTTATCGCTGCAAATGCGCTGGTTATTTTGCAACAGCTCATAGAAATAAATTCCTGTTGGCAAAAATGAAAGGTCAATTGTTTGTCCTGTTACTTTGCCTGTAAACATTTCCTG
>JACMJP010000349.1 GCA_014380545.1 Chitinophagales bacterium
AAAAAAAATTATTTCAATACGCATAAAGAAAAAGTGTTACAAATAAATAATACTACTAATAATAACCAGATCATAAACGCACCGCAACTTGACATGAATTATTTTCATACTATAACAGAAGAAGATAAAGACCTTAAAGTGCGCATGATCCGAATTATGCTGGATGAAACACCTGATGAGATACTTAAATTAAAAAAATTCAGCACCGAAGAAAACTGGGAGAACCTGCGGGCCATTGCACATAAAATGAAATCAAGCATGCAATTTCTTGGTATGAGTGATACACTGGAAGTAGTAAAATCCATAGAGTTAAGCGCAAAGGAAAAAACAAATCTCCAGCAGATACCTGAAAAGATAAATCGTGTGGTACAGGACTGTACGCTAGCCCTGCAGGAATTGGAAAAGGAACTTGAAAAAATAGAATAATTGCCTAATTTCACAGCGCATATTTACTGAACACTAAAACTACAATTATGGGAAAAGATCATTACAAAATTTTTTTGGTTGATGATGATACCAAACATTTGGTTATGTTAAAAAGTCATCTCGAAAAAAAATCGGAATACGATCTTCGGATAAGTATTTTTTCAAGTGGCGAAAATTGTCTTGAAAAAATGCATGAAAAACCTGACATGATAATTCTTGACTACTGGCTGGACGGAATTAAATCTGATGCTGCAAACGGATTGGAAATATTAAAGAAGATACGCAATACAAATCCTGATGCTTATGTTATAATGATGAGCGGGCAGGATAATGTGAGAGTTGCTATTGACACAATAGATCATGGTGCATATGATTATGTAATTAAAGGAGAAAGTGCTTACCTCCGTGTGCAGATGCTGATTGATCATATTATAGAACGCATTAACGACCGCCTGTTCCGCCAGGACCAGCGCAGAAAAGAACTGATGTTTTTCGGGGTAATAATTCTTTTAATTCTTATTATTATTTTCCTGGCTTTTAATACCAAGTTTTTCAGTTAGTCAGCGGTGTGTAATAAATTCTGTTAAAATTGATGTATTGAATCATTTTTCCACACCTTTGTGCGTTTCTTTTATGAACAGTAACTTAACTTATATGTTATGTTTACAGAATAAAATTACAGTATGTTAAAAACTCCGAATGAAGATCTGCACCGGCTAAGTGTAAGTGATTATAAAAATGCAGAAAAAACTCCTCTCGTTATTGTTCTGGATAATATCCGCAGCCTCCATAATGTAGGTTCTGTTTTCAGAACTGCTGATGCATTTTTATTGCGGGGAATTTGTTTATGCGGAATTACAGCAACACCACCACACCGTGATATAGAAAAAACAGCGCTGGGTGCAACAGAAAGTGTGTATTGGGAATATTTTGATACAACTATTGAAGCAATTAAAAAATTAAAATCACTGAATTACAGAATTGTTGCAGTGGAACAAACAGATGCAAGTATTTCTCTGGAACATTATCAGCCTTATGCAAATGAAAAAACTGCTTTAATATTCGGGCATGAAATGATGGGCGTAAATGAAGAAGTATTAAAATTTTGTGATGATTGTATTGAAATTCCGCAATTCGGGACAAAACATTCTTTAAATATTTCCGTGAGTGTTGGTGTTATTGTTTGGGATCTCTTTAGTAAATTAAAATTCGGAGTAAAACAATATACACCAGCAATGCCTCTCTGAAGATATTTTCTTCTTTTATAAATCAGAGCCGCTTATTACATTAATATTTTTTTTTCTTTTTAAAATCCTTTTTATCGCCGAAAGATTTTTTTTTATCAAACTCTTTTTTGCCTTTGTATGCACTTTTTCTTTCCTCATTTTTAGGATAACCTGCATGCTCGTCACCAGATGTTTTTTCTATTCGTATAAATCTTCCTTTATAGTCTGTACCATGCAAACTTTTTATAATCACATTTGCTACATCGCTTTCGGCATCAAAAAAAGAATACACACCTTTCAGGTCAATTTTTCCGAGCCTTTCTCCCCGCACACCGCTTCTGTCATGAATCAATGATAAAAATCTTGGAATATCCAATCCGTCTTTTTTACCCAGATTAATAAACATCCTATCGCCCATTTTATATCTTGATTCACCATTGGATCTTTCTTTTCTGTCGTACCTGCCACCTCTCTCCTCTCTTCCATATTTTTCTCTCTGGTTGTCTCTTTCATGTACGTTCAAATCATCTTTATCCCTGTAATAATCGAGCAGATGATTAAATTCAAGTGAAGTAAACCTTTTTATTATTTCTTCCTTGTCAAGATCAAGCAACTCTTTATAAACTTCAGGTAATAAGACCTTAATTTCTTCTTCATTAATATGTACTTCCCTTAAACGGCGCACAAGATTGATGAAAAGTTTTTTACATACTTCTGTTCCGGTAGGAATATCTACTCTTTCAAATTCAACTTTATTTATTTTTTCTATTTGTCGTATTTTATATAATTCCCTTTTTGTAACTAAGGCAAGGGAAATTCCAGTTCTTCCTGCTCTTGCTGTTCTCCCGCTGCGATGTAAATAATTTTCCATTTCATCCGGCAGGTTCACATTAATTACATGCGAAATATTTTGTACATCAATTCCCCTGGCTGCTACATCTGTGGCAACTAAAGCCTGCAATGTTTTATCCCGGAAACTTTTCATTACAGCATCTCTCTGGTTCTGGCTTAAATCGCCGTGCAATGCATTTGCATTATAGCCATCTTTCATTAATTTATCTGCAACTTCCTGTGTATCTATTTTTGTTCTGCAAAATACAAGGCAAAAAATATCCACATTATAATCCAGCACTCTCTTTAATGCTTCATACCTGTCTCTTTCATTTACAAGCATGTATTGATGTGTAATATTTTCATTTCCTTTTTGGAAACCACCCACACTAATCTCTATTGCATTGTGCATATAATTATTTGCAATGCTTCTTACTTCCCGGGGCATGGTTGCAGAAAACAGCCACACACTTTTTTCTGCAGGTGCATAAGTTAGAATGTTATCAATAGCTTCCTGGAAACCCATGTTCAACATTTCATCTGCTTCATCAAGAACAAAATATTTTATTGCAGAAATATTTATCGCTTTTCTCTCCATGAGGTCAATTAACCTTCCCGGAGTAGCAACAATAATTTGTGCGCCTCTTTTTATTTGCCTTATTTGATCCATGATGCTGGCGCCGCCATACACAGAAACAATATTATAGGGTTTTACATTTTCACAAAAAGAGACAAGATCTTTTGTTATTTGCATACAAAGCTCCCTTGTTGGTGCAAGAATTAATGCCTGTGTGGTTTTATTTTTATCATCACACAGATCAATAAGCGGCAAACCAAAGGCGGCAGTTTTTCCTGTGCCTGTTTGCGCTAATGCAACAAGATCATGTTTTTGCTGTAATAAAACGGGTATTACTTTTTCCTGAATGGGAGTTGGTGTAATAAAACCTAACTGTGCAATACTTTTTAATATTTTCTCACTTAACCCTAACGAATCGAATGTCGACATATTTACTTATAAAGGGCAAAGGTACGGAATACACCTCTCATTCTTCCCCTGAGGGCAGATGCTTGTGCGGTTAGCTTCAAAATATGAATAATTTCCCGCAGATTCCGCTGAATTCCGCTGAGATTTCATTCTGCTCCTTTTCTGCGATATCTGCGGGAATCTGAATTATTCAATGATCACTTTTTCTGTTTGTGTTGTGCCGTCATAAGAAATTAATTCAAAGAAATAAATCCCGGGATCTAAAGAAAGGGTTAATTGAGTTGATTGGTTAATTAAGGGTTTTATTTCAATTAATTTTCCTGCAATATCATAGATATGAATGCTGCCCATATTGTGGGGCGTTTCGTTTAATTCGATATTTATTTTATCACTTGCCGGGTTTGGATAAATATGTATTTCAAGTTCATCTTCTGAAATGATTTCGCCTTCTTTTAATGGCAACGTTGTAAATGTTGATACAGCACTCCAGGGACTTACTAATGTTGGGCTGCATTGTGAGCGGACACGGTATTTATAAGTTGTGTTTGCAGCTAATCCTGTAATTGCTTTTATATTAGTTGTTCCATTTACTGTTGTCCATGCTGCAGATGTTGTCGGGCGATATTGTACTTTATATTTTAATGCTCCTGCATCTGCATTCCAGTGAAGCTTGGCTTTGTTGCTCATAATGTTATCTGCGAATAACCCTGATGGAGCAATTTCGCAGGCATTAATCAATAAGATTTTGCTCACCCCATGTCCTGCCCAATACTCACCGTAAATGTCTACCGCATAACCAACAATTATTTCACTTTCATTTGTAATACTAATTTTATCATACGCATGCAAATCTATAAATGTTACAGAATCTGATGCTATATAATCATTGGGAACTTTAAATACACCGCTGTCCGCAAAGCTCAAATATGGATCACCATTATTATCAAATTTGAATATTGCATTATCACTATTTCCAGTAGCATTTATTTCCATTGCACCACATGCGATGATACTTCCGTCATCCAGTATTTTAAAATCGTTTATTTTTGCGCCATAAGCAGTAGGAATAATTGATTTTCCATCTTCGTTAAATGAACTATCCAAAGCTCCTGTTAGAGTATATTGAACAATTCCAATATCATTAGCTGCAAGACCAATAAGAATTATTTTTCCTTCAGGAGTAATTTCCAAATTATCACAAACAT
>JACMJP010000350.1 GCA_014380545.1 Chitinophagales bacterium
AAAAATCCGATGTGCCGGCATTCACACTTGCGCTGAAAGAACTGTATGGCTTTGCTTTAGAATCCTGCCTGTGGCTCCACCTTACAAAAAAACCTTTATTCTCACTATAGGTCGGCGTAAATTCCAAACCATCTTTATTTATAGCATATTCGATATTTACACTGCCATTATATTTATATCGAATTGCATAATTCGTATTTGCATTTAATCTCCATGAACCCCTCGAATAAATATCTCCAGTTAACGCAAGATCAAGTGTATCGCTTATTGCAAAATAATATCCTCCATTGCTTAAAAAATATCCTCTTGTAAAATGATTTCCATATGTTGGAATTAAAATGCCGGATGTTTGCCCTCTTTTAATCGGGAAAATTCCAAAAGGTAAAAACAATGGCGTAGGCACATCAGCAATTACTAAATTCGCCGGACCTGTAACGGCAATTTTTTCAGGAACCACTCTTGCTTTTTCCGCACCAATATAAAAATGCGGATGATCAAGCTCACAGGTTGTGTAATGCAAATCGGAACCGAAGTATGAATTGTCTCCTAATTTTTTTGCTTCATCAACAGTTACAAAACCTTCTCCTTCCTGTCGTCTGAAATCATAAATTTTTCCCTTCTGCGAATCAAAATTATACAGCAGTGTATCTCCGTTAAATGCTTCATCCCCGTCCTGAAAAAAAGGTGCCTCCATCGGGACTCCTGTTGAATCAGAAATACTTTTTGCGATGAGTTGTCTTGTGTCCCAGTCAAATTCAATATAATCTGCTTTTAAATAAAAAGATTGATAAGTTATTTCACCATTTATATAGATATATGTTTTGCCGGAATCAATATCATACACAATCGAATCAACCCCCGAATAATCAATTACTGCATCTAAAGGATCTTTGGAAATTGTATACCACCTATTATTTTCAATAATAATTGAATCAGCAAGCAGAGAATCAATTGCCAGGGAATCTGGGTGCACTTTTTTTGTAGTATCCACAAATATTGGGTGTGGCTGCTCAATAAATTGAACAAATGTTGCGTTAATAGCCCACACATTGCTGCTACAAACGCAAAACAATACACAAATAATAATGTAAAACTTTTTATGCAATGTTTTTGGAATAATTTTAATACGTAAAACTTTTGAACAGGTAATTTATTGTTTTAATCAGCAACAACTATGCATTACAGCACAAAGATAGCAGCTATTTTATTAGTCTTTTTTTGTACATCATTTCAAAATATTCAGCCAGTAACTGAAAATAATTCACCGGGATATAAATTAAAAACTGTAGTGATAGATGCGGGGCATGGCGGTCATGATCATGGGTGTAGCGGCAGCAAATCAAAGGAAAAAAATGTAGCGCTTTCCATAAGTTTAAAATTAGGCGCTTTAATAGAAAAAAATTTCCCTGATGTAAAGGTTATTTATACCAGAAAGACAGATATTTTCCTGGAACTGCATGAAAGGGCAGCAGTCGCAAATAAAGCAAATGCCGATCTTTTTATTTGTATCCACTGTAACGCAAATCCGAGTTCTTCGCCGTATGGAACAGAAACGTACGTAATGGGTTTACATAAAACTGCAGCAAATCTCGGTGTAGCACAAAGAGAAAATGATGTTATTTTATTAGAAGATAATTATGAGCAGCATTATGATGGGTTCGATCCAAATGATGCTGCATCACATATTATGTTTTCTCTATTTCAGCATGCATATATGGATCAGAGTATTTTATTCGCTGCAAAATGTGAAGAACAATTCAAAAAAACAGGTCGCCATTCAAGAGGTGTGAAGCAGGCAGGTTTTCTTGTGTTATGGAAAACAGGCATGCCGAGTGTATTAATTGAAACAGGTTTTTTAACGAATGTAAAAGATGAAAAATTTCTTGCTTCTGAAGATGGACAAATAAATATGTCGGAAAATATTTACCGTGCTTTTAAAGAATATAAATATGAAATGGAAAATGCAGGCGGAAAAGTGGATGCAAAAAAAATAGAAGAAGCAGAAAAACAGATGAATAAAGAAGAACAAATCATCTCAGAGAATAATCAGAAGGAAGAATTTGTGAATGGTTTGGAGTTTTATGTGCAGTATTATGCAAGTGAAATTGAATTAAAAATATCGGATAAAAAATTTACATCATTGAAAAATGAAAATATATCTTATGTAAAAGACAATAAATGGTATAAATACCGTACAGGTCCGTACAGCACTTTGGATATTGCAACACAAAAACAATCCTCAGTTAGAAAAGCAGGATATAAAGATGCTTTTGTAATTGCATATCAAAATGGGAAAAAGATACCTGTTGATGAAGCAAGGCTACTGCAACCCAAATAAATACGCAGTCATCATAAAAATAAATTATCTTCGCTCAAAACATACGTATAGTGAAATTCTCAAAAGAAATAAGAGTAGGTTTATTAGTTGCAATTTCAATTGTAATTCTGTTATTAGGTTTTAACTGGCTTAAAGGAAATAATATATTCAATACCGGAACGGATTATCAGGTTGTGTATTCTAATGCAAATGGCTTGCAGAGAGGTGATCATGTTTTAATTGATGGTTTTGAAATAGGAAAAGTAAAAGAAATTAATTTGCAGTCGAACCAGAGAGGAGTGAATGTAATTTTAAATGTTACTGAAGATATAAAAATCCCTGTTGATTCAAAAGCCGTAATTGGCGGTGACCTGTTAGGAGAAAAGTATGTACAAATTCAATTAGGAACAAGCACTGTGATAGCAAAAGAAAAAGCTTTATTTTTAGGTGAAGTAGAAGATGATGTTCAGGGACAAATAAAATTGTTATCAGGAAAGATTAATGCAATGATTACTTCTATTGATACAACTATAAATGTATTGAGCTCCATATTTACTGAAAGCCTGAAAGATGATTTTGCAAAAAGTATTACGGGCATAAAACAAACATTAGAAAGTTTTAATAATTCGGCAGCAAAATTTAATGCAATTTTAGTAAGAGAAGAACCCAGGATAGAAGAAATTATTACAAATGTTTCATCTACTACCGATTTTGTAAACAAAAGTGAAGTTGAAGTAACAGCAATTCTCGAAAATTTAAAATCCCTGAGTGATAGTTTAAATTCCGTGCAATGGCAGGAACTTGCTAAAGAGTTAGATAAGGCTGTTGAAAGTATTACTATAATGTCAGATAAAATAAATAGCGGGCAGGGAACATTGGGGATGATGGTAAACGACAAGGATCTTTACAAAGAGCTTACACAAACTTTAAGTACATTGGATTCAGTGCTCGCTCAATTCGGAAATAATCCTGAAATTCGTCTTATATTATTTGGTGGAAAAAAAGATAAGAAACCCGGGTAATTTGAGTTATTGTTTTACATGCAGTGGTTTTATCGATATAAACTTTACATTCTTCTATCTTGCGTATTCCTTGCAAATTCTATTTCAGCGCAAACAAAAATTGAACAGATAACAATTGAATATGCCGATGAACTGGAAGGCATTCAACAAAGAGGAAAAGAAATAAAAATACTCAGAGGGAATGTTTTTGTAAGCCAGGACAGTGTGAAACTATATTGCGATAGTGCCTTTTTAAATCAAACAGAAAATATTATAAAAGCTTTCGGGCATGTGCATATTAATCAGCATGATTCTATTCATACGTATAGTGATTCAGCAAAATATAATGGCAATACAAAAGTTGCGGTACTATATGAAAATGTAAAAATGACGGATAATACTTCTATCCTCACTACTGATCTGCTAACTTATAATTTAAATTCAAAAATTGGTACTTATCAAAATGGTGGAAAGGTTGATAATGGTGAAACAGTTCTTACCAGCGAAGCAGGATATTATTATGCAAACTCAGACGATGCTTATTTTAAAGATAGCGTCAAGCTTGTGCACCCTGAATATAAATTAGAAGCTGACACTTTAAAGTATAATACTGCAATTGACAGAGCGTATTTTCTTGGTCCGACAAATATTTACAATGAAAAAAGTAAAGTGTATTGTGAAGATGGTTATTACGATTCAAAAACCGGATTAGCAGTGTTTAATAAAAATGTGAAGTTGGATAATCCGCCCCAATTTGTTACTGCAGACAGCATTTATTATAACAGGGAAACAGGAATTGGAAAAGCCTACCGCAATGTTGTATTCAGAGATACTGCGCAAAATGTTTTGCAATACAGCAATTTCGGCATTTATAATGAAATTGACGAAACCATTATTTCAACAAATGGAGCAATAGCCGCTTACATTATTGAAGATGATACATTATATATTGGTGGTGATACAATTTTTGTGAAAGAAGATTCGCTGAAGAAAAAAACAATGGTTGTTTATAATAATGTAAAAATTTATAAAAATGATATCCAGGGAATTTGCGATTCATTATTTTATTCTGATATGGATTCAACGATAAGGATGTACGGCTTGCCTGTTCTATGGAGCGACAGCACACAATTTTCCTCTGATACAATCTTTATGGTGCTAAAAAATAAAAATCTTGAGCAGATAGAATTACATACAAATGGATTTATTGTAAATTATCTCGACAGTTTAATTTATAACCAGCTAAAAGGGCGAACAGTGTACGGATATTTTAAAAATGACAGCTTATATAAAATTCATGCTATCGGAAATGGAGAAAGTTTATATTTTGCGCAGGACGAAAGTAAAGCATATGTTGGATTAAATTACACACAATGCAGTGAAATACTTATCAAAATAAAACAGAATAAATTTTCGAGGGTGAGTTTTAATTTGCAACCTGTTGCAAAATTTACCCCGATGCAATTAGCAAGTCCATCTGATTTTAATTTGTTAAACTTAAATTGGGAAATTGACATTGCTCCACAAAGCAAAGAAGATCTTTTAAAACCTGTTGAACGGCATCAGCCAATTGAAATTGAGGAAGAAAATCCAAGTGAAGAAAGATCCTCCCAAAATGACGGGTAAGATTTTTTTACAACACCCGCTTCTTCAATAATAATATTTTCATATAATAAACTCAATGGAGCAAAACACATTGCCATGCGATGGTCTTCATATGTTTTAATTTGTATTTCTGAATTTGAGATTGTTTTTCCTTTTAACAACCAGGTATCAGAAGTGGTATTTGTATCATGTATAAATTCAACTCCAAACTTTTTTAGTTCAACAGCCAATGCCTGTGTGCGATCAGTTTCTTTTATTTTTAAACTTTCTAACCCACTAAACTTACCGGGCACACCCAAACCTGCACAGGTAACAACAACAGTTTGAGCAAGATCAGGACAATCAGAAAAATCAAACTGAAAAAGATCCGTTACAGAATTATTTTGCTTCAACACTAAAATATCATCTTCAAAGAAACTGTTTACACCAAGTTGGTTATAAATTTCAAGCAAAACACTATCGCCTTGTAAACTTTTTTTAAATAAACCTTTAATTTTTATTTCAGAATTTTTATTCAATGCACAGATAGAATAATAATAAGACGCTGCGCTCCAGTCGCTTTCCACCTGCATATCCGTTCCATTATATTTTCCAGGAAATACATGTATTGTATTTCCGGTCATTTCATATTTTGCACCAAGGGATTCCATTAATTTCAAAGTCATCATTAAATACGGAAGCGATGCGATCTTTCCAATCAATTCCAGTTGCAATCCTTTTTCCGATTTAGGTGCGATCATTAAAAGCGAAGAAATAAATTGTGAGCTTACATCGCTTCTGATATCAATTTTTCCTCCGGGTAATTTTTTTCCATTTATCCGTAAAGGCGGATAGCCATCTTTTTCAAGATAAGAAATATCAGCACCCAGTTTTTTTAACGCATCTACCAAAATTCCTATCGGACGATTTTTCATTCTTTCACTGCCTGTTAAAATCTTCTCTCCTTTCTGAATAGCGAAGTATGAAGTGAGGAAACGCATGGTTGTTCCCGCTGCACCAACATCCTGCAGAGTTTCATCTGATGTTAAAATACGCAGCATAGCATCCGTATCGTCACCGGGTGATAAATTTTTTATTTCAAAATTATTTTCACTCATCGCCCGCAGAATTAATAAACGGTTGCTGATGCTTTTAGAACCCTCCAAAGTAATTGTTCCATTAATGGTTTGTTGCGGAGCTTTTAATAATATATTCATGAGAGGTTTTCGTAATATTCAAGTGATCGTTTAATTAAATCAGTG
>JACMJP010000049.1 GCA_014380545.1 Chitinophagales bacterium
ATGAATAAATGGAAAATTGCTTTTTATCTCTGCTTTACAATTCTTGTGATAGTAACAGTATTTAGTCTTTATACCATAATTGACCGTGGCACTACAATTAATTACATGGGGCAGGGTTATTCAAGAACACAAGACGATCTAAATAATTTAACTAAAATTATTAATGATACTGATCTTTCTAAAACACAAATTCAGGGTATATTAAAACAGCATTATTTTTTTCAATACACAGATTTCAGCAAAGACACAATTGCGTTCAATAGAATATCTCTTATTTTTAAAAATGATAAATTACTTAAAGTGAGAGATGAATGGTACGAATAAATGCAATGATATTTATTAATTAAATATCCCCTTCATCTTATCAAAAAAGCCCTTATCCTTTTTTGTTTCATTAATATCCGGTTGGAAATTTTTTGAGGCGTTTAGTTTTTCCAGTGTCTTTTTTTCTTCACCCGATAAATGTTTCGGCACCCAGATATTTACCTGTATAATTTGGTCGCCTTTTCCGTAGCTGTTTAATGAAGCCAAACCTTTTCCTTTCAGTTTCATAATATGCCCGCCCTGTGTCCCCTCGGGGATCTTAATGCGCACCTTACCATCAATAGTTGGCACTTCCACATTTGTTCCCAGCGCAGCATCAGGATAGCTTATAAATAAATTATAAAAAACATGGCTGCCTTCCCGCTTCAGGTCCTCATGCGGAATTTCCTCAATAGAAATTAAAAGGTCGCCGTTCGGTCCATTTCTTTCCCCTGCATTTCCCCTGCTGTTCATACTTAATTCAATTCCATCATTTACACCAGCCGGAATATCAATTGTTATTGTGTCTTCTGCATATGCTCTTCCTTCACCATGGCATTTCGGACAATTGGCAGTTATCTGTTGCCCGCTTCCATGACATGTTGGGCATGTTGTGGTAGTCTGCATCTGTCCCAGTATCGTATTCTGCACCCTGCGCACATGCCCCTGTCCCTTACAGGTTTTACAGGTGCTTACGGAACTTGCATCTTTTGCACCGCTTCCTTTACAAGTATCGCAGGCAACATATTTTTTTACCTTAATTGTTTTCTTTGCGCCTTCAGCAATTTCCTGCAAGGTGAGTTTTACTTTAATGCGGATATTGCTTCCCCGTTTTCCGGTTCCTCTCTGCTGCCGGGTTCCTCTTCCTCCTCCTCCGAAAAAATTCTCAAAAATGCCTTCACCAAATATATCCCCGAAGTTGGTAAATATATCATCCATGTTCATGTTGCCGCCGCCGCCAAAACCTCCCGCTCCATTTACACCTGCATGCCCAAACTGATCATACCGCTGTTTTTTTTCAGGGGTGCTTAATACATCATAAGCTTCGGCAGCTTCCTTAAATTTTTCTTCAGATTCTTTGTTTCCCGGATTTTTATCAGGATGAAATTGCAGCGCAGCTTTGCGATATGCTTTTTTTATTTCATCTGCCGCAGCATTCTTATTTACGCCTAAAATTTCGTAGTAGTCTCTCTTTGCCATTTGTATTTATTTCCCCACAACAACTTTTGCGTAGCGTATTATTTTATCATTTAGTGTATATCCTTTTTGCACAACATCAATTACTTTACCTTTTAATTCTTCAGAAGGTGCCGGAATTTCTGTAATGGATTCCATTGTGTCCACATCAAAATCTTTTCCTTTGCAGTCTATTTCCTTTAATCCTTTTCCAGCAAGCGTATTTTTTATTTTTTCGCTTATTAATTCCAAGCCCTGTTTCATTGCATCCGGGTCTTTAGTATCCGTAAGCATTATTGTCGCCCGGTCTATATCATCTAAGGCAGGAAGAAGATCTTTAATAACTTCCTGACCGGCAACTTTAAATAAATCAATTCTTTCCTTTGCTGTGCGGCGCTTGTAGTTTTCAAATTCTGCTAAAAGGCGGATATATTTTTCTTTTTGTTCCTCCAGTTCATTAATTAAAGAACTGCTTTCATTTTCCTCACCTGCTAAAATATTTTCTGTTAACTCTTCTTCGGGTAAAGATTGTTTCTGCTGATCCTCTAAATCATTTGCTATATCCTGTTGGTGTTTTTTTGACATAATTATCTTTGCTTAGATATAAAAAAAATAACTCCGGAAGGAGTCAAAAATACTGCCACCGGAGTTATGTTGCCAAATTGTCACCGGAAATTAATCCAGGTAACTATTCAAAATTTTATCAAGATCTTTTGCAAGAATATTTTTATGTATCACTATGCCATCGCCATCAATTAAATAATATTTTGGAAGCGTATTTACTTCATATTTAATAACCGCATCAGAATTCCATCCTTTAAAATCATTTACATGATTCTTCCATGATAATTCGTCCTGTTGTATTGCATCTGCCCATATGGATTTATCCCCATCCAGGCCAACACTGAAAATTGTAAGGCCGTCACCTTTTTTGAAATCAGAATTTTTCTTTGAATTAAATTGTCTTTTCAGCTCATTATGATTTTTTCTGCAATCAGGCGAAGTTGCACACCAAAATTCCAGTAACACCATTTTTCCCTTTGAATCAGAAAGCTTAAGAGTTTTGCCATCAATCCCATTGGAAATAATTTCAGGAGCTTTATTGCCTAATTTAGTTCCGGAAGTGACCTTCTCGGTTATACACCCGCTGAGTGAGAATGCGACAACAAATGTTACAGCGAGTAACAATTTGTTTTTAGTCGGGAAATTATTGTTCATAGTCAATTCCATTTAGGTTTTACAAATCTTACACATAATTAACATAGATTTATTATGTGTAAAAATCAATTATAAACAAGATGAATGTAGATAAGACGAGGTTGGTAATAGAATTTTCAGATTCGGGTTATCTGTGACCCCAATGCTTGCAGGCGTTTGTCTAAATATTGGTAGCCCCGGTCAATCTGTTCAATATTCCGGATAATACTTTTTCCCTGTGCTGATAAGGCTGCGATGAGAAGTGCAACCCCAGCCCTTATATCAGGAGAACTCATTTCAATTCCCCTCAATTTGTATTCTCTGGCTATACCTATTACTGTAGCTCTATGTGGATCGCATAAGATGATTTGTGCCCCCATGTCTATGAGCTTGTCTACAAAGAACAAACGACTCTCAAACATTTTCTGATGAATAAGCACACTTCCTTTAGCCTGCGTTGCCACAACCAGCACAATACTTAGCAAGTCGGGAGTGAAACCGGGCCATGGTGCATCTGCAATAGTTAGAATAGATCCATCTATATACGAGGATATTTCATAAGTCTCCTGTTCTGGAATGTGCAGATCATCTCCTGTTAAATTTATTGTAATACCTAATTTTCTGAAGACATCGGGAATATTGCCCAACATCTCATAATTTACATTCTTAATTGTAATGTCTGACTGTGTCATTGCAGCCAACCCGATAAAACTTCCCACTTCAATCATATCGGGAAGCATACGGTGTTCAGTTCCTTTTAATTTTGCTACACCTTCAATATGTAATAAATTGGAACCAATGCCTTCAATCTTTGCCCCCATGCGTACAAGCATATTACATAGCTGTTGCAGGTAGGGCTCGCATGCAGCATTATAAATAATGGTTTTTCCTTCTGCAAGTACAGCAGCCATCACAATGTTTGCCGTTCCTGTTACGGAGGCTTCTTCAAGAAGCATGTATGCTCCTTTTAAGTGTGGGGCCTCAAGAGTGTAAAAGGCATCTGTGGTATCGTAATTAAAAGTTGCCCCTAGATTTTGAAAACCAATAATATGTGTATCAAGCCTTCTCCTTCCAATTTTATCGCCTCCTGGCTTAGGCATGCTTGCAAATTTGAAACGGGCAAGCAGCGGGCCCATCATCATAACACTTCCTCTTAATTTTCTGCTTTTATTTTTAAAAGCATCTGATTTTAAATAATCAATATTAATATCATCTGCTGTAAATGAATAAGTGTCAGTATTTATTTTTTCAACTTTCACTCCAATATCTGACAGTAATTCAATTAACAGATTGACATCCCTTATGTCAGGAATATTGGAGATAGTTATTTTTTCCCCGGATAATATAACTGCTGATAAAATTTGTAATGCCTCGTTTTTTGCACCTTGCGGAATAATTTCTCCCTGCAGTTTTATTCCGCCAATTATTTCAAATGAATCCATTAACCTCTTTTTTTGAAATTGCGGTTATTTTGACCGTAGCGGCTATTACTTTGGTTTTGACGGAAGTTGCGGTTTTTATTATTTGGATTATTGCGGTTTTGATTGTGCTGCTGCGGTCTGCGGCTTGATTTAGATAATGAATCAATATTACTGTCTTCATCCAAACTCAATTCGCCACCGGATAGAAATTTTATATCGGTTGTAATAATATCATCTGATACGTTTTCGCTGTTCCAGTTTTGATAAACCAATTTCATGTAGTTGCCGATAATATCGGTGAAGGCCTGTTTCTTTTCCTGATCCTCAATATTTTTTGCTTTTGTAATTAGTGCCTCTACAAATTTTCCATAGTGACGGAACTTAATATTTGATTTCGGGTAAGGAAGGCGTTTGTTTTTTCTCTGAAGCGTTTCTCTTTCAGGAATAGGATAAGGAGAATCTGCCTTCAATTTAAAATCACTCATCATAAAAAGATGATCCCATAATTTATGGCGGAAATCATCTACATTTCTTAAGCTCGGATTAATTGAACCCATCAGGTCAATAATATCAAGCACTACTTTCTGCCGTTCAGCATCATCCTGTATTTTAATAGCATCATCAATAAGTGTTTGAATATTGCGTCCATATTCTCTTAATATCAATTTCGGGCGCTGAGAATTATAATTATACGTCATTTAAAAAGATTATCGGACAAAGGTAGGATTTATTTATGATTGTAAATTTAAAATGCAGAGTATGCTATATTCTGAAAAATACATTTATATAATTTTTTATTATTCAATTCTGTTTCTTATACACTTAATGATAATCACCATCTGCCGCCTGCGCCGCCCCCACCAAAACCTCCGCCACCAAATCCGCCGAAACCGCCACCTCCTCCGCCGCCACCACCGAATCCTCCAAACCCACCGAATCCTTTTCCACCCC
>JACMJP010000351.1 GCA_014380545.1 Chitinophagales bacterium
CAGCCGCCAAAGTTCTGTTGCTGAGATGGTGAAAGAACAAAACATGTATGAATTATCTAACCCGCCTTATACAATAGTTGAAAAATGAGAGGAGTAAAAAAAGACATATTATGGAGATTAAACCTTGCATTAGTATTAATTGCATTGGTAGGTGTTGCAGTTATTTTTCAAATAGGAAAGATTCAATTTATTGATGGTGATAAATATCGTGCGCAGGCAGATAGTGTGCATGTGAAATATGTAACACTTAATGCCGAAAGAGGAAATATTTATGCTGATGGTGGAAATTTATTAGCCGCATCATTTCCTTATTATAATATTATTATGGATCCCCTTGCATCATCAAAAGAAGATTTTTCAAAATATGTTGATTCCCTTGCTTTCGGTCTATCCAAAGTATATGGTGATAAATCAAAGTCAGAATATAAACAAATAATTACTTCAGCAAGAAAGAATGGAAAACGGTATGTCGTTTTATATAAGAAGGCAACTGTTCCGCAAATGGAAGAAACAAAAAAATTGTCTTTATTCAGAAAAGGAAAATACACAGGCGGGTTAATAATTGAAACTTTTGATAAAAGAGTATATCCGTATGGCAGCCTTGCTAACAGGACAATTGGGTACACAAATAAAGAAGGAATTAAAGTAGGATTGGAAGGTGCGTATGATAAACAATTATCCGGCATATCAGGAAAACAACTCATGCAAAAAATTACTGGTGGAACATGGTTGCCAATGAGTGATGATGCTGCAGTGGAACCGCTTGATGGCATGGATGTAATTACAACATTGGACGTAAATATTCAGGATATCACTGAAACAGCATTGCGCAGAAGCTTGGTAAAAAATAATGCCGCATGGGGAACTGCAATTGTAATGGAGGTGAAAACAGGAAAAATAAAAGCAATTGCAAATCTCACAAAAGCAGGTGAAAGCATTTATAATGAAACATTAAATTATGCAGTTGCTCAGGGTGTTGAACCGGGTTCTACTTTCAAATTATTTTCATTGATGTGTTTGTTTGATGATAATAAAGTTGATATAAACGATACTGTGAATTTAAATGGAGGGATATTGCAATATCATGGTGGAACTATGTATGACAGTGAGCCCCACCATCGCTATAATGTATCTGTAAAAACTGCATTTGCACTTTCAAGCAACGTAGGTATTTCAAGATTAGTAAATGACAATTATAAAAATGATAAGCAAAAATTTGCTCAGCATTTTATTGATGCGGGTTTAATTAATAAAACGGGGGTAGAAGTTGCCGGTGAAGGGAAACCGGTTATTAAAACAGATCCTGAAGCTGATAATTGGTATGCTACAACACTCCCCTGGATGAGTGTGGGATATGAATTACAAATAACACCGCTTCAATTGCTAACATTTTATAATGCAATTGCAAATGATGGTAAAATGATGAAGCCATATTTAGTGGAAGCAACAAAACAATATGGTGAAAATATCCAGGAATTTAAACCTGTTGTGCTGAAAGAAAAGTTGTGCAGTGATAATACAATACGACAATTAAAAATATGTTTGGAAGCAGTTGTTGATAGTGGTACTGCAAGGAATTTAAAAAATGAATATTATGATTTTGCGGGAAAAACCGGAACAGCGCAGTTAATAGAAAATGGTCACTACGTTCATAAATATCTTGCAAGTTTCGCCGGGTATTTTCCTGCTGAAAACCCGAAATATTCAATCATAGTTTGTATCAATGCCCCAAGCAACGGAGCATATTATGGGGGCGCTGTATCGGCTCCTGTCTTCAGGGAAATTGGAGATAAATTATTTTCTCATCACCTGGGAATTAATGAGCCGATAAATGCAACAGATTCTTTGAGGAAAAAAATTATTGTGGATGCAAAAGGTTATAAATATGATCTGCACAAAATATTAAGCTGGCTGAAAATAAATGCTGATTTTGATAATAGTGCTGAATGGGTTGCTATGCAAACTAATACTACTGGGATACAAACACAAACAATAGCTGATGATGAAAATAAAATGCCTTCAGTAAAAGGTATGGGATTAAGGGATGCGCTTTTTATTCTTGAAAACAAGGGTTTAACAGTAAACCCGATTGGCAGAGGAAAAGTAGTTTCCCAAAGTATTGAAGCAGGACAATTTATTCAGAGCGGAAATTATGTACTGATTGTTTTGAATTGAAAAAATTAAATACCATATTATCTGGTGTTGATATAGTATCAATTAATGGGGATGAAAATATTTCCGTTAATTCAATTACTGCTGATTCGAGAAAAGTTGAAGCAGGCTCTGTATTCGTTGCTGTAAAGGGAGTAAGTGCTGATGGGAATGATTTTATTGATGCTGCAATTGAAAAAGACGCAGCCGTAGTTATTTGTGAAAAGGGTTTTAGTGGGGATAGAAAAAATACAGTAATTGTTTCAGTGAAAGATTCCGCTTCTGCACTCGGAATTATTGCCCATAATTTTTATGATAAACCATCATATCAGTTAAAATTAATTGGTATCACCGGCACAAATGGAAAAACCACCACAGCAACTTTATCCTATCATTTATTTGAACAACTTGGTTTTAACACCGGATTAATTTCCACAGTTGAAAATAAAATTCACAATACAACAATTCCATCCACACACACAACTCCTGATCCTGTTCAGTTAAATAAATTATTGGCTGACATGGTTTCTGCGGGATGTGATTATGCTTTTATGGAAGTGAGCAGCCATGCAGCGCATCAAAAAAGAATTGCAGGTTTGCATTTCACTGGTGGTGTATTTACAAATATCTCACATGACCATTTAGATTATCATAAAACATTTGATGAATATATTGCTGCTAAAAAATCCTTTTTCGACAATTTATCTGTTGAAGCGTTCGCTTTAATTAATGCAGATGATAAAAGAGGTAATATACTGTTGCAAAATTGCAAAGCTGCGCATCGAACATTTTCAGTAAAAGGAAATGGAGATTTTACATGCCGGATCAAAGAAAATAATATCACGGGTTTGGTATTAAATTTAGATGGAACAGAATTTCATACTTCGCTTGTTGGTGAATTTAATACATGGAATATTCTTGCTGTTTATTCCATAGCAAGACTACTTGGATTTGATAAAGCGCAGGTTTTAACTACGCTCAGCAAATTATCTCCTGTTGAAGGAAGGTTTGATGTTGTATATTCTTTAAAAGATAAATTAACAGGTGTTATTGATTATGCGCATACACCTGATGCAGTAGAAAAAATTCTCACAACATTAAGATCATCCGTTAAACTAAGTCAAAAAATAATTACTGTAATTGGTTGCGGCGGCGACAGAGATAAGACTAAAAGACCTGTAATGGCAAAAGTTGCTGCATCATTAAGCGACAAAACAATTCTCACATCAGATAATCCGAGAAGTGAAATACCTGAAACAATTATTGCCGAAATGCAAAAAGGAATTGATGGGGAATTAATTAAAAAAGTAATCGCAATTACCGACAGAAAGGAAGCAATTAAAACAGCAGTGATGCTTGCACAAACAAATGATGTGATACTGGTTGCCGGTAAAGGCCATGAAAAATACCAGGAGATAAAAGGAATTAAATATCTGTTTGACGATAAACAAGTTTTAATAGAAACTTTTAAAACCCTTTCGAGATAATGCTGTATTATTTATTCAAATGGCTGGAAAAAGAATTTGATATTCCCGGTGCGGGTTTATTCGAATTCTTATCATTCCGTGCAGCGATGGCAGTATTATTATCATTAATTATTTCCATTGTTTACGGAAAAAGAATAATTAAATATTTACAAAAGAAACAAATTGGTGAATCTGTCCGGGATCTTGGATTAGAGGGACAACTCAGCAAAAAAGGCACACCTACAATGGGTGGAATAATTATTTTGCTTGCGTTAATTATTCCTACCATTTTATTTGCTGTTATTTTAATTATTTATGTGATACTCATGCTCACTGTAACAATATGGAGGGGGGGCATCGG
>JACMJP010000050.1 GCA_014380545.1 Chitinophagales bacterium
AGAATAAATCTTATTTTAACTGAAGATAGTGTAACAGGTTCAAGCACTGATTACGATCAGCATAACGCTTATGAAGGAGGATATTATGGTGAGATGGGGGGATATGAATTATTACCATATATAATCCCTGCAAGTATGATGCATTACGATCATGTTGCAAGATATCTTACTGATGGATGGGATGGAAAAGCTGAAAGTCATCCAACAACTGTGTCTGACGGAGATACCGTTTATAATCATTACTCTTTAGAAATTGATGCCGACTGGGATGTTGAAAAACTAAATGTGATAGCTACTGTGCTTGATTACAATACAGGTAAATTTGTAAATGCAAATAAAGTAAAGCTCACTGAACTTATAGCTGAACCTGTTGATACAACAATAATTGATACAACTGTTGTAGAAGGTATACATGATCTGCAGCAAAATAAAATTCATGTTTATCCAAACCCGGCAAATGCTTTTTGTTTTGTTGATCTTGAATTAAATGAATTGTCAGATGTTCAGTTAACCATAACAGATATAACTGGAAAAGTTATTATAGTAAAAGATTATGGTTTAATAAAAGATAAAAATGTATTGCAAATTAATACTGCATTATTAGAACAGGGAGTATATATTCTCACTATGCAGATTGAGGGATCAGTTATTTCAAAAAGATTAACTGTTATACATTAGATTTTTTAAAGAGTAGTTTAGGTATCCATCGTGGTACTTCCTGTTTATATTTTTTGTAAGGTTCGCCGAAACGTTTTTCAAGATCGGGTTCTTCTTTCAGAATAAAATAAGTTGTATTGATAATAAAAAATAAACCATCCCAGATTAAAATATTAGCAGAAGAAAAATAAAATGCTTCACTGATTAGAATAAAAAATACACCACTTATCATCGGGTTGCGCACATATTTATAAGGACCAGCAATAACAAGCTGTTGAGTCGGGTTCTAGGGAGCAAGTGTTCCCTTTCCTATCTTATAAAATAAATATACAGTAGAAATAAATAAGCTTATTCCGGAAGCAAAAAATAACTCATTAGCTTAAAATGCACAGATGCAGGAAAATGAAAAACATCTGTTGTACTATGTAATAGAAAATACGGAACAATAACAGTTACCGTAAAAGGAAGTATAATAATGTTTTTAATGTGATTGAATATAGAGTTGCTTTTCATAGCACATATTTATCAATACGCCCTCGCAAACAACACTCTCCTCTCACTTGGTTTTCCTGAATACACACAAACACCACTCTCCTCCTTGGCATCAAGTGGAATACATCTTATTGTAGCTTTTGTTTCTTCTTTTATCTTTTCTTCCGTTTCGCCGGTACCATCCCAATGCGCAGAAATAAATCCGCCTTTTTCAATTTGTATTTGAAATTCATCCCATGTATTTACTTCATGCAAATTATTATTTCTGTAACTCAATGCTTTATTATAAATATTTTGCTGAATATCATTTAATAAATTTTCAATATATGCATCTACTCCATCTGCACTAACTACACTTTTTTCTTTTGTATCCCTTCTTGCAATTTCTACTGTATTATTTTCAATATCCCGCATACCCATCGCAATGCGAACAGGAACTCCTTTTAATTCATACTCAGCATATTTCCATCCCGGTTTATTCTGATCGCTGTCATCAAATTTTACGGAAATATTTTTTGCCTTTAATGCCTTCATAATTGCATCCGCTTTTTCAGTAATTGTTTTTAATTGCTCTTCATTTTTATAAATAGGAATAATTACAACATGCAATGGTGCTAATTTCGGAGGTATAATTAAACCGTTATCATCACTGTGCGCCATAATTAATGCGCCCATCATTCTTGTACTCACTCCCCAGCTTGTTGCCCATGCAAATTCTAATTTACCTTCCTTACTTAAAAACTTCACATCAAATGCTTTTGCAAAATTCTGCCCAAGGAAATGACTCGTTCCCATTTGCAATGCTTTTCCATCCTGCATTAATGCTTCCACACAATACGTATCTTCAGCACCTGCAAAACGTTCATTTATTGTTTTCACTCCTTTGATTACAGGAACTGCCATATAATTTTCCATGAAATCAGCATATACATTCAACATCTTTACAGTTTCTTCGACAGCTTCTTCTTTTGTCGCATGCGCTGTATGGCCTTCCTGCCAATGAAATTCTGAAGTGCGCAAAAATAATCTTGTGCGCATTTCCCAGCGCATCACATTCGCCCATTGATTAATTAGAATTGGTAGATCACGATAACTCTGAATCCAATTTTTGTAGCAATTCCAGATTATAGTTTCACTTGTAGGGCGAATAATTAATTCTTCTTCCAGCTTGCTTTCATTGTCAACAATCAGTTTTCCTTTTCTATCAGGATCAGTCTTCAGGCGATAATGTGTTACTACAGCACATTCTTTTGCAAAACCCTCAGCATGTCCTTCCTCCTGTTCCAAAAAACTTTTCGGGATTAATAATGGAAAACTTGCATTCACATGTCCTGTATCCTTGAACATTTTGTCCAAAATACTTTTCATATTCTCCCATATAGCCCAGCCATGTGGTTTAATAACCATACATCCACGAACTGCTGCATACTCTGCCAGTCCGCTCTGGAGCACTAAATCATTGTACCATTCGGAGTAGTTTATATCCCTGCTTGTAATCTTGTCTGCCATAGTTTATCTTTGGTATGATTGTTGAAAATTCCGTGCTGCGCAAAAATACAAAAGCGCATCAGCACAAAATGATAACTTTTAAAAATAAGCTTATGAAACTTTTTAACATAACCCTGATAGCTGCTGCATCCATATACCTGACTTCGTCTGCCGCAACCGCACAAACACAAAGTTCCGGTGATGATATTTATTTTTCAACAAGCGATAGTCAATCCGTTGGAAATGATGAAAAGTCTTCTGATGATAGCGCTGCTTCAGGATCTGAATCTTATAAAACAGAACCTGCAACAGATGATTATCAATACGCTGATTCTCCTGAAAGTAACGATGATGATTACCGAGTATATTCTGATGATTTCAGTTCAGAAAAATATTATGACGAAGAAGGAAATGAGTACATCGTAAATAATTATTATTATGAAGATGATTCTTATGATGATTATTATTATTCAAATAACCTCCGCAGATATTATGATCCTTATTACGGATACAGTTATTACTCTCCATATTATTCAAGCTATTACTATGATCCTTATTCTTACTGGCACAATCCGGGCTGGAGTTTTGGAATAGGTTTCGGATGGGGTTCTTTCTATGGGGGTTATTATCCCTGGTATGACCCATGGTATAATCCTTATTACGGATATTATAATCCATGGCATTGTAACAACTATGGATACGGTTATGGTTCTTACGGGAATGGTTATAATGATGGTTACTGGAATGGTTATAATGACGGATATTATAATGATTATTATGGCGATGGCGGATATGGTTACAATGATTATAATAATGACGACTATTACTATGGGCCAAGAAACGAAACAGCTTCCAATACCAATAGCGGATCAAACGGATCAGATTATTACGGAGCAAGTATTGACAGGTTAACGGATAACAGAGATGATGTTTTCGGTGAAAATAATTCAGGAGTGCTTGATGCAGATAGAAAATCGGAACATGTTGTAAATAATAATACAGGTGTAATTGCTGGTGAAGACAATACATCTCTTTCGTCAGGCAAGGTGAGAACAATTAAATATTACAGTGCAGATTCAAAACCTTCTGTTACTAGTGATGTGAAAAAAGATACACCTGTAAGAGATAAAACAGATCTATCTAAACCAATTGAGTCTGATAATTCATATTCGCCTGCGGGGTTTGACAAAGGAACAGATAATTCTATGGATAGAAATAATAATTCAATTGACAGAGGTAATAATAATACACCGTCCAAAGATTATTCTTTAGATAAAAATGATTCTTACGATAGAAATGAAATTGAAATGCATAATGATATGCCGGTGAAAGAAAAAAATAATGTTCGTAACTACGAATATAAAAACGAACCCTCAAAAAATTATGACAAGAATTACGAATCAAAACCTTCAAAGTCAAATGACAGAAGTTATGATTCAAATACTAACAATAATAACAAGTCATATAATAATAATTCATCATCAAGTCGTTCAGGAAGTTATTCATCAGGATCTTCTTCATCAAGAAATTCCGGTAGTAATTCTTCAAGAAGCAATAGTTCTTCATCGAATAAAAAAGATCGATAAGAAAGTATTTCAAATCACATACAATAAATTAATTCAGCAATGAAAAAATTATATATCATCGTTGCATTGGCAATCTTTATCCCAAATATTTTAAAAGCACAAAGTGATGCAGATGCATTACGCTATTCCATGCTTGATTTTGGCGGAACTGCAAGATCACTCGGCTCAGGAAATGCTTACGGCGCAGTTGGCGGAGATTATAGCTCAACAAGTATTAATCCTGCGGGTTTAGGAATCTATCGCAGTACTGAAGTTGTACTTTCTCCGGGATTGGCAAGTATTAATGCAAGCAGTAGTTTTTTAGGTGAAACAAAAACTGACAGTAAATATGATTTTTATCTCGGCAACGCAAGTTTGGTGATTTCAGGAATAAAGGAAAAAAATAAAAATAAAACTGAAGGATGGATTGGTGGAAACTTCGGTATTGGTTATAATAAATTAGCAAACTATAATTCTGAGATATATTATTCAGGATTTAATAATTCAAGTTCCTTACTTGATGTATATGCAAATTATTTAAATGGCGTAAATCCTTCTGATGCATTTGAAGCTGATCCGTTTGGCGCAGGCTTGGCATGGGAAACATATTTAATTAATCCTGAAGATGATGATACAACGTCTTATTACAGTATTGTGAATGGTGGAAATGTTCGTCAGAGTAAATATATTTCTACAAAAGGTGACTATGATGAGATGACAATAAGTTTTGCAGGTAATTATGCGAACCGTTTATATGTTGGCGGAACTATTGGAGTTCCATTCATTGATTATAATAGCGTAACAAGTTATAGTGAAGAAGATGAAAATGGTGTGCATGATGATTTTATTAATTTCACTCAAACAGATGTATTAAATACTTCCGG
>JACMJP010000352.1 GCA_014380545.1 Chitinophagales bacterium
AATTCCAAATTTCTTTACTTGCATTAATATCAAGATTGGTAACACCAATATATGTAAAAGCAGTGCCGGGCCATGTATGTCCGCCATTTATTATTTTAAATAATTCAACATTTGCATTATTATCGCCACCAGTGTAAATATAATGTTCTGCTGTGCATCCATCTGTTATACTGATATTTTCAACTTCAATAAATTCAGGATCAGTATCACAGTTATTTATGCCCACCCAATAATTTATTACAGAATCTACCCCTATAAAATCAGATGAGCCATTATAGGGTACAGTGAAATCCGCAGTACCATGAATTTCCATTACCGGTGTAGGATGTTGCGGGTCTAATGCAGGGAAACGGTCTTTATGAATACTTCCTGTAACTGAAGCTACAGCAGCAATTCTGTTGCTTAATTCACCTGCTAAAGTATAACTCATAAAACCACCGTTGCTCATTCCTGTAGAATAAATCCTGTTTGCATCAATATTATAATCCGCAGAAATTGTATCAATTAAATTACTGAGGAACTGAACATCATCAACACCAATTCCGTCCGCCTGAAAACAATTCCATCTTCTAAAACCAAATTCATCATACAAACCATTAGGTAATACCATAATAAAATTTGCAGTATCAGCTATTTGTTTAAAATCACCATAAAAATATTGTTCAAAATTGTTTGAACTATATCCATGCAGATTCAGCAATAATGGCACTACCTCACTCCCATCGTAAATTGCAGGAATATATAAAATATAATCACGGTCAATTCCTTCATGTTTAATTGAATCGGAAATATAAGTTTGCGCAGAAAGTTGATTTATAAAAATTGCACAGCCAAAGAAGAGAATAAATTTTTGCATAATACATTTACGGTCATCCAAAAGTAATGGATTTTTAGCTTACTCAATTACTAATTCCCGTCTTTGTAAAAGAATTATTTTCTATCTTATCAATTATTTTATTCGCAGTTGCCCGCTTTAGTGAATCCTCCACATCAATATATTCCATTTCTCCGCTTTTATTAAAATGGATCCTGCGCTCCAGGTTTCCGTATTGTTCGCATTTAATGTTTTGATAGTTTTTCAGCGATCCGTCATTATAATATTCCTTTCGCATAAGCATAAATCCATCTTCATCATAATGTTTTACAATTTTTAATTTATTATATCCGTAGTATGATTTCCATATTCCATATTCATAACCATTTCTATAGTCACCCTGTATGCGTAAGCCTCCACTTGCAAAATAGAATTTCCAATTGCCGTTTGCAATACCATTTAATAGTTCACCATCAATTAAAAGTTTTTCAAAATTGTCGTAATAGGCAATCCTGCCATTATAAGGTTTGTTCTTGTAAAAAAATGTATCCGGTTTAAATGTCATTACAGAAATACTATCACTGCTTTCCATAGGAGCAAATGACAGGGACCCCGAAGAAGATAAAAGTTTAGTCAACATTAATCTTCCATCTTCGTCAAAATCAGTTTCCGGGCTTGAACATGATGCATTTAAACAAAACAACAGGAAAAGTAATCTTGACATTGTAAAATTTTAAAACCTTAAAAATAAAACTATCGCTGTAATCTCAGCAAATATTTCCAAACCCGTGAAACACACTATCTTTGCAATTCTAAAGTTAATTTTATATATGTCAAATGCATTTTTTAGAATCCCCAAAGCAATCAACGAACCTGTTAAATCTTATGCGCCAGGCACCCCTGAAAGAAAATTATTAAAAGATGCCATTGCTGAATTTAAATCAAAACAAATTGATATTCCTATGTTTATCGGCGGAAAAGAAATCCGCACAAATAAAACAGTAAATATTTATCCGCCTCATGAATTATCCCATTTGCTTGGCAAATATCATAAAGGCGATGAAACACATGTGCAAATGGCAATAGATGCTGCACTTGCAGCAAAGCAGCAATGGGAAAATACAAGCTGGGAACAACGGGCGAGCATTTTTTTAAAAGCTGCCGATCTGTTAGCAGGACCATATCGTTATAAAATGAATGCAGCAACAATGCTGGGCCAGAGCAAAAATCCCTTCCAGGCAGAAATTGACGCAGCCTGCGAATTAATTGATTTCTGGAGATTTAATGCGCAATACATGATGCAACTGTACACTGAACAACCGGAAAGTTTGCCGGGTATGTGGAACAGGCTGGAATATCGTGCACTGGAAGGATTTATTTTCGCATTAACACCATTTAATTTTACTTCAATAGGTGGTAATTTGCCAACTGCTCCTGCCATGATGGGAAATACTGTTGTTTGGAAAACAAGCAACACACAAATTTATTCTGCCTGGGTAATTATGGAGATATTAAGAGAAGCAGGTTTACCTGATGGCGTAATTAATTTAATTCATGTTGGTGGCGCTGAAGCAGGAAAAGTTATTTTCTCTCATAAGGATTTTGCAGGAATTCATTTCACAGGATCAACAGAAGTATTTAGAAATATCTGGAAAACAATCGGAGACAATATTTCTATTTATAAATCATATCCGAGAATTGTTGGTGAAACCGGGGGAAAAGATTTTGTTATCGCTCATAAAAGTGCAAATGCAAAAGCAGTTGCTACAGCACTAAGCAGGGGTGCTTTTGAATTCCAGGGACAGAAATGTTCTGCAGCCTCAAGAGCTTATATTCCATCTAATTTATGGAATGATGTAAAAAAATATTTGCAGGATGATCTTGTAAGTATGAAAATGGGAGTGATTGATGACTTTAGTAATTTCATTAATGCCGTAATTGATGAAAAAGCATTTGATAATATTTCAAATTATATTGCAAAAGCAAAAGCGGATGGTGAGGAAATAATTGCAGGCGGAAATTATGATAAATCAAAAGGATATTTTATTGAACCCACAGTTATCTCAACAAAGGATCCGTATTACCGGACTATGTGCGAAGAAATTTTCGGACCTGTGCTAAGTATTCATGTTTATGATGAAGAGAAATGGGATGAAATATTAGACATTGCAAATAATACTTCCATTTATGCATTAACAGGAGCAATATTTTCACAGGACAGATATGAAATTGTGAAGGCAACACAAAAACTCCGTCATGCTGCAGGCAATTTTTATATTAATGATAAACCAACGGGTGCAGTAGTTGGTCAGCAACCATTCGGCGGTGCAAGAGCAAGCGGCACAAACGATAAGGCAGGGAGTATTTTAAACCTGATTCGCTGGGTGAGTGCAAGAACAATTAAAGAAACATTTGTACCCTCAACAGATTACAGATATCCGTTTTTAAATGAAGCATAATATTTATGTTAAATCTATAGAAAGTAGTTCAGACTCACTTCTGTAAAAATTAGAAAACACACATCAGTGAATAACACATACAGAATTATTATTAAATCAAGTATTTTTGACAAATGAGAAAGAAAATGAGGCGCATATTACATTGCTGCATATTTATAAATTTCTTTTTTATAGATCAACTTTCTGCACAAGTATTTGCACTTGATGACGACCCCGTAATAAATGAAGACGTTTCAGTTTTTATTGATGTGCAGGATAATGATTTGAATCTTGGTGCAGGTTCACTTTACACATTTTTAATTTCAGCACCGCCAAACGGAACAGCACTTGTATTTGATCAGGATAGTATTTTTTATACCCCCGATCTCAATTTTTATGGTGTTGATACTTTTAGTTATACAATATATAATGAAGATGAAATTCCATCTTTTGCAAGCGCACAGGTAGTAATAACTGTTAACCCTCAGCCTGATTTTCCATTAGCACAAAATGATTATGACACTACTGCAATTGAAACCCCGGTTACTATTGATGTACAAACGAATGATCTTAATTTCGATCCTGAATTTTTAACAACGGTATTAATAACTCCACCTTTAAACGGAACGGCAGAAGTACTTGGTGGCATAAGTATCTTATATACACCTTCCGATGATTATTCTGGTGATGATATACTTCAGTACGCTGTATGTAATTCTGCAGCAACAACCTTTTGTGATACAGCAACTGTTTTTCTGCATGTAATTCAAACTAATTTTTTCTATCCTGTACTGGAAAATGATTCAGCCGTAATACCAATTGGAGGAAGTGCTGCAATTAATGTTTTAGCAAATGATACAGATGGGGATGGTGATTTTTTATATGTTGATGATTTATTATACTCAAGCCTGTCCGGCAGCATAGCTATTAACCTGGATTTCAGCGTTCAGTATACGGCAGGTGAACCCGGTACTGATATTATTTATTATATAGGTTGCGATTTCAATACCCCAAGATATTGCGATACTGCTACATTAAAAGTAACAGTTCCTGTTACACTTTATTATGAATTAAATATTCCAAATTCTTTTTCTCCGAATGGTGATGGTATAAATGATTATTTTCTTATAGAAGGTCTTGAAATATATTCTTCTTTCAATTTAAAAATATTTAACCGATGGGGCGACCTTGTGTTTGAAACAACAGATAAAAGTATTTTGTGGGATGGAAAAGCTTATGGACAGGTAGCGCTTCCCGAAGGGAAATTACCTGACGGAACATATTTTTATGTTCTGCAACCTGAAAATTCCCTAACATTGTATGGATATATTGAAATGAGAAGATGAAAATAAAAAAACATATCACTCTATATATTATAATAATTTTTTTTATAGGAAATATATCTTCCCAAAATCAGCCTTTATTTGAACAATATCATTTTAATCAGCTTATGCTGAACCCTGCTTATGCAGGAAGTAAATCAACTATTGAAGCAAATATTTTTTACAGGCAGCAATGGTTACGAATGGAAGGTGCACCCCAAAGTGTTTCAGCAACAGTACACACAAAACTTTTTAATGATAAAATTGGATTGGGATTAAAAATTTTGCAGGAAGAAATTGGAGCCACATCAAAATTTGATGCAGGAATCCAATATGCTTATCGTGTTTATATGACGAATGCTGTTCTTGCAATAGGCATTAATGCAAATGTTACAAACTACCGCTTAAAATATAATAATTTAGACGCATTTCTTGATGGAGATCCTGCATTTACAAATCAATCCGTAAACACATGGTCGCCAAATGTTGGTGCCGGTGTTTGGTTTAATACAGAAAAAATTTATGCAGGTTTATCCGCTCCGTTACTTCTTCAGGATACTACTGAAATTAATACTGAAGCCACTGTTACACAATCAAACATTTTCGAGGCAAGAAGGCATTATTACCTTTCCTCCGGCATACTATTAGGCGATCCGGAAGCGTTTGCAATTAAACCATACACTCTTATAAAATATGTTCCCGCTGCACCATGGCAGATAGATATAAATATGAGTTTTATTTTTAAAAATAGTTTTTGGTTTGGCGGTTCCTACAGAACAAATAACAGTGTGAGCATACTTGCTGAATATTTTTTGCAAAAAGAAAAAATGTTAAAGGATAATATTTTTGGATTTGGTTATGCTTATAATTTTTCGTTGGGAGATTATCAAAAGTTTTTCGGACCAACACACGAAATATTCTTTTCTTATAGTTTTAACAAAACCACTTCAAAGTATACTAATCCCAGATTTTTTTAACTCTTAAAGTATGAAACTAAAATTCATCATATCAATTTTATACATTCTGCTTTTTAACAGACACCCCCTATCTGCTCAAAAACAATTTATAAACGAGGCAAATAAATTATTTGATGAAAATGCCTACTCAGAAGCTGCAAAAATGTACAACGTTTTGTTGCAGGAAAATTATGTTTATGAGTATAATTTAAAATTAGCGCAATGCTATAAGGAAATGAATGTGCCTGAATTTGCAGAATATTGGTATGCACAGCTTTTAAAACAATCTGTAAACGATCCGCAAATCATTCTCGAATATGCACAGCTTTTAAAATTAAATGGAAAATATACTTCGGCAAAACAGGTCTTCCTTCAATATGCTCAATACAATGAGGATGGTTTTTATCTTGCAGGAACCTGTGATTACGCCATGAACAATACATTAGATAAAGGAATGATAAAAATAGATACTATTTCATTTAATACAGCAGGCTCAGAAATTTCTTCCTCTTATTTTGGAAAAGGGATATTATTTGCTTCTAATGGTTTTTTAGAAGAAAGTGATAAAAAAGCGGAAGCTGCATCAACTTTTTACGATCTGTTTTATGCAGAAAAAAAAACTGACATGTTCCTTTCTCCTGCAAAAATGAATGGAAATATTAATTCAAAAGTTCATGAAGCCGCAGCATGTTATGATAATTTCAGAAACGAATTGTATTTCACAAGAAACAGCTTTTTTAAAGGGCGCAGCATTGCAAATAAAAATGGCGCAGTAAACTTGAAATTGTATATTGCTAAATATAATAACGGGAAATACAAACCTGTTTATGAGTTTCCGCTCAATTCAAAAAACTATTCAATCGGGCAACCTTGTTTAAGTGCAGACGGAAATGTTTTAATATTTGTAAGTGACATGCCGGGTGGCTATGGGGGAACTGATATCTATTTTACCCAGCGCAGTAATAATATATGGAGTAAACCACAAAACTTCGGTCCGGTTATTAATACAAAAGGAGATGAAATGTTTCCATTCATTAATGATGATGGAAAATTATATTTTGCCTCAGACTGGCATCCTGGTTACGGCGGGTTAGATATTTTTATAAGTGAAAGGGAAAATAAGAATTGGAGTAAGCCAAAAAATATCGGGCTGCCCGTAAATTCAGCCAGAGATGATTTTGCATTAATTATGAAAAACGGAAATGGCTATTTTGCCAGCAACCGGGAAGGAGGAAAAGGATCAGATGATATTTATGCATTCACAATCTTAAATACCATTCAGGGTTTATATGTTACAGATGAAAAAGGAATTCCTGTGAAGGATGCCAAAATAAAACTGATAAAAGAAAATCAGTTCATAAATGCAGGACAAACAGATGTAGCCGGATTTCTTGCTATTAAATTAGAAGAAAATAAGAAATACACAATTCAAATACAATTTAAGGGTTATATCGAAACTACTATAACCGATGCGCATAATATAAGAACAAGCACAGGAATTTTACCCATAATAATGCAAACAATTATTAATACACAGGAAAAAGAGTTGGAAATTAAAAATGATATTCCTTTACCTGATAAAGGAGTAAGTGATAAAAATGCAGTTTATACTTATGAACTGCAAATTGGTGTATTTAAAAATCCTGATTACGGGAAAATTTCATCTCTTACAGCCTTTGGTGAGTTGAGTGTAAAAAGCAGGGAAGAAGGAACAATATTATCTTTTTCACTCATCAACATGGAATCGAAAGTTGAAGCTGAAAAAGCCAAAGCAGAAGCAATTAAGCAGGGTTTTAATGATGCTTATGTTATTATTTATAAAAATGGTATCCGGCAGAATTGATGTATATAAATTTGAATGCCGGATCTAAAATAAAAAATGGATAAACCAACAATATTAGTAACAAATGATGATGGCATTCATGCACCGGGAATTGCAATGTTAGTAAATGCAATGAAGGCTATAGGAAATATTATTGTAGTTGCACCTGATAAACCACAAAGTGGAATGGGGCATGCAATAACTTTAAATGAACCGCTTCGCTTAAACCCGGTAAATATTTTTGAAGGAATTGAAGCATACGCATGTTCCGGAACTCCTGTAGATTGTGTTAAACTTGCAAAGGATAAAATATTACATCATAAACCCGATCTGTGTGTGAGCGGCATAAATCATGGAAGCAATTCAAGTATTAATATTATTTATTCGGGAACAATGAGTGCGGCAGTGGAAGCATCCATTGAAGGTATTCCCGCAGTTGGATTTTCTTTACTTGATTTTAGTTTGCAGGCTGATTTTTCCGGAGCAGGTGCTTATGCAAAAATTATTGCAGAGCAGGTTTTGCAGTATGGTTTGCCAAACAGTACTTTATTAAATGTAAATATTCCTGCATTGAATTTAAATGAAATAAAAGGAATTAAAATTTGCAGGCAGGCTGTTGCAAAATGGGAAGAAGAGTATGATGAAAGAAATGATCCGCACGGGAGAAAATATTTTTGGCTTACAGGCAAGTTTGTAAACCAGGATGCGGGAGACGATACCGATGAATGGGCATTAAGCAACGGGTATGTTTCAGTTGTTCCGGTGCAATTTGATATGACAGCGCATCATACAATTGGATATTTTAATAAAACCTGGACAATTAAACATCATGATGAAATAAGTGCAACTTCAAAATCTGTTAATAACTTAGGATAAAATATTATGAATATACTCCGGGAAGATAATGTTTTTGTTGGCATACTGATATCAGTTTTTATAACCTCTACAGTTTTTTATACACTCTATATTTTAAATCAAAGCTTATCAATTGGTACCTGTGAGTCAAACTGTTTAAGGGAAAGATTTATTGCATCTATGGCAGCATTTTCAAATTTTTTTCCTTTTGTAATTTATATGCGATCTAAAAAAGATAATGCAATGAAAGGTGTAGGAATGATCACAGTGCTGTTAGCAGTATTTGTAATGCTCTTTTATTACATCACCGGACATACTTCTATCTTAAATTAATTTTCGCTAGTATATTTGTTCACTCAAAAGACAAGCATTCACAATTTTCTTTTTTACTTTAGCAAAAATCTTTGCATTTGAAATTTTATATCATAGCAGGTGAAGCTTCAGGAGATATGCATGCTGCAAATCTTGTTTATGCACTGAAAGAATTTCATCCCACAATTGAATTAAGGGGATGGGGCGGTGATAAAATGAAAGATGCCGGTGTGCAGATCGTAAAACATTACCGTGACCTCGCATTTATGGGTTTTGTTGAAGTTGTAAAACATTTAAATACAATTTTCAAAAATATTAAATTTTGTAGGGAAGATATTGAACAGTATAAACCCGAAGCAGTAATTTTTATTGATTACCCGGGTTTTAATTTACGCATTTTACCTTTTGTAAAAAATCTCGGAATTAAAACAATTTATTATATCTCACCACAATTATGGGCATGGAACAGCAAAAGGGTCAACATCATAAAACGGTACGCTGATAAAATGCTGGTGATATTACCTTTTGAAAAAGATTTTTATAAAAATTATCAATATGAAGTTGATTTTGTGGGGCACCCATTGCTGGATGAGATTAGTAACAAAATGAAGAACCCGCTTTTTTATAAAATAAATAATCTTTCCAAAGATCCTATTATCGCAATACTACCCGGCAGCAGAAAACAGGAGATAGCAAAAAATCTTCCCATCATGTTGTCCCTTACAAAACATTTTCCTGAATTTATTTTTGTTATTGCATGTGCTCCGGGCCTTCATAAACAATTTTATGAACAATTTTATAACAGCAGCAATATTTATTACCTGTTCAATCAAACGTATGATATATTACTGCATGCGGAAGCGGCAGTTGTTACATCAGGAACTGCCACACTTGAAACTGCATTGTTCAATGTGCCGCAAATAGTATGTTATAAAGGAAATATCATTTCATACATTATTGCAAAACAATTAGTGCATGTAAAATATATTTCTCTGGTGAATTTAATTCTGGATAAGGAAGTAGTACCTGAATTAATTCAGCACACATTTGCTGAGAATAAGCTGAAGGCTGCTTTTCAACGGCTGGTATTTAATGATGACTACAGGACGGCGATGCGGGAATCTTATTCTGAACTCAAAAATAAGTTGGGTGATGAAGGTGCAAGCGAAAGGGCAGCAAAAATTATTAGCGATTATTGCAGTTAATTATATAATTCTTTAGTGGAGATAGTGAGACTCGAACTCACGACCCTTTGCATGCCATGCAAATACTCTAGCCAACTGAGCTATACCCCCTGTTATAAAAATCAAAAATAATAAATATTAAACCCGAAACAAAAGTACTAAGCGAATGTTTATTTTCAACTTTGTATAATATGCAGCCGGTTATTTCACAAATAAAATATAATGATCATGATATTGACATTCTGCGCCTGGATTTAATGCATGAAGGCTTTCAGGGAAATAAATATTATAAACTCAAATATAATATTGAAGAAGCAAAAGACTTAGGTTGTTCAACAATCCTCACCTTTGGAGGAGCATTTTCAAATCATATTTATGCAACTGCGCTTGCAGGAAAATTGCATGGATTAAAAACAATTGGAATTATAAGGGGTGAAAATGATATGCATAACCCAACTATAAATTTTTGGAGAGAAAATGAAATGGTTTTACGTTTTATTTCAAGAGAGGAGTACAAAAGAAAGGATGAACCGGCATTTTTAAATAAATTAAGGGATACATTTGGAAAGTACTATTTAATTCCGGAAGGCGGAACCAACAAGGCTGCAATAAGAGGATGCACAGAAATTTTATCTGGTCTGGAAAATAAATATGATTTTATTTTTTGCGCTGTTGGAACAGGAGGTACACTTGCAGGAATAATTTCCACACCAAATATAAAATCGAAAATAATTGGTGTTTCCGTTTTAAAAGGGATGGATCTCTTAACTGAAAAAGTTACTACTCTCATTTCAAATAATAATTCCAATTGGGAAATAAATTTTAACTATCACCTGGGAGGTTATGCAAAATATGATCAGAAGCTCATGGAATTTATAGATCAATTTAAATCCAATTATAGTATTCTACCGGACCCTGTTTATACAGGTAAAGTATTCTATGCTATTTTTGATTTAATTGATAAAAACTATTTTTCACCAGGTAAAAAGATACTTGCTATACATAGCGGAGGTTTGCAGGGCTGGGATGGATGGAACTACAGGTTTACAAATAAATAGAAAACTGCAGAATAAATTTGCTTCATGTTAAACACAATGCCATCTGTCAAAAAATTTTATGTTGCATTTTGGATATTGCATTGTGTGCTTTTCTTTATTGGCTTTTACCCTATGCTTATGCATCCCATACAACACATGTATTTTAATGAGGGCGATGGAATAAAAAATTACTTCACACTTATTTCCTATATAAAACAACCGGCTTCGCACGGGTTATTTCATTATACAGCCATGCAGTATCCTTATGGAGATTATATTTATTTTACTGATAATTCGCCATTGCTTGCAATGCTGATGCGCATGTTTTCACTTTACATTACAGATACCAGCAATTATGCAATCGTCATTATGCATGCTTTCATCATGCTGAATATGGTGCTTGTTCCATTTATTATCTGGAAGATATTAAAAAAGTTTACAACGAACGGATGGATATTACTTGCAGGCACCTTATGGCTTACATGGGTGACGCCACAGTTTATACGTATCTTCTCAAGCACTTATAATTTATCCTTTTCCATATTTTATTTTTTAGCAATACTTGCGGCTATTCAAATTGTGGAAGCCTACTATGAAAATAACAGGAAAAAATTATTGCTCAATTGCATAATAATATTCCTCACAATATTTTCAGCATCATTTATACATTTATATTACATACTCATGTTAGGATTGCCTGCAGGATTTTTTATGATATTGCACAGTATTTTACATGCAAAAAATTTCATAAAAAGAATACAATATTTTATTTTACCAATTTTCACATTGTTTTGCTGCGCAGTTTGTGTTATAGGAGTTATCTCTGCAACAGATGTATATAAAGACCTGCGTTTAACAGTACCGGAAGGAAGTGATATCCGGGAATATGAAGTACAGTTTGACAGTTTATATAAAACCAAACACGGATACAATACATTACAATTCATTGGAGGTACAGCAGGTTATGGTGGTGAGCAAAGTATTTTTATGGGTAATTTCTTTTTTTATGGAATTTCTCTATTGACCTTATATTATTTGTATGCAAGATTTAAATTAAAGAAAAAGATCTCTGTTTCCGCTTCCGAAAAAAAACTACTCTTATTATTTTTAATATCAGCACTCATTTCCTATTTCTCTGCATGCGGAGACTGGTTAGAATTTGGAAGAAGCAATACCAGGTACGACAATTATTTAAACCCGTTATTCCATATTGAAAAGTTCTATCCCGCAATAGACCAATTTCGCTACCTGTGCCGTATTGGTTGGTGGTTTTATTATATGTTTCAATTTGTGTTCTTAATTCTTG
>JACMJP010000353.1 GCA_014380545.1 Chitinophagales bacterium
TAAATGTAAATCCTATAAAATATACTGAGCAGCTTGCAGGCATGTGGGATGTTGGCTTCCGGGTTTTATTTTTAACCCTGATGGTAAACACAGCAGAAAATAAAAAGGAATGCGATATATTAATTGAACCCGATGTGGAGCAATACACACTCTTTAGTGTAAACAAAGCAAAAGAATTATATGATCTTGGCTATGCAGCCACCAAGCGAAGTATTCCGGGGCTGAAAGAAAAATTGCAGCAGGCAGTTGGGCAATAATATTTTTTTAAAAATAAATTATAATAAATAAAATAATATTCATTCATTAATAAATAAATTCTCATCATGCCGCTCATCTTACCTGTAAATAACATCCATCCAAAATTTGGTAATAATTGTTTTCTTGCAGATAACGCCACCGTAGTTGGTCAGGTAATTATGGGCGATGATTGTTCCGTTTGGTTTAACACAGTGGTGCGGGGCGATGTAAATTCCATTATAATTGGCAACAAGGTAAATATCCAGGATAATGCAGTAATACACTGCACATATAAAAAAGCTGCAACCCTTATTGGAAATAATGTTTCCATTGGACACACAGCCATTGTGCATGGATGCACCATACATGATAATGTATTAGTTGGCATGGGCGCCATAATTATGGACCATGCAGTTGTGCATCAAAATGTTTTAATTGGCGCAGGAAGTATAGTATTGGAAAACAGTATTCTTGAAAGCGGGTTTATTTATGCAGGCTCACCGGCAAAAAAAATAAAAGAGCTTTCTGCCGAAGAATTTAAAAACACTATTGACCGCATTGCCAATAATTATGTTATGTATGCGGAGTGGTTCAGGAAGAAATGAAACTCTCATTTCTACAGCCACATTCATAAAAATTACCGATATTGGTGATTGAATTGCATTATTCTATTTATTAGTTTTGTGAATTCATGTAACTACGAAACTTTATTTTATGAAAAAATTAACCTTTACCTTAATTATTCTGTTTCATGCTTTTGTAAATGCATTTGGACAATGGCAGGAAACCGGGTCAGGGATTACTGAAAGCCCAAGAATTATCTGGGGAATTTCTGTAGTTGATTCACAAACAGTATGGGCAATAGCTGATCATCCATTATTATTTGGTGATTCAAAAGTTTTTACGAAAACAGTAAACGCAGGAGCTACATGGTTAAGCGGGCAAATTGATGAAAGCCTTACAAATCATTTTCCGGGAAATATTTTCGCCTTAGATGAAAATACTGCATGGGTTATTATGATTGAATATCCGGCACAGGATAAAATAAAAATTTATAAAACAATTGATGGAGGAACTTCATGGATTGAACAGGCAGGTGAATTTAATGACAGCGGTCATGCATTTGCCGCATTATATTTTTTTAATGAAAATGAAGGGGTAGGTTTTGGTAGTCCGGGAACAGGTGACCCGGCTATTGATTCATTACAAATATTCAGAACTGCTAATGGTGGGGATACCTGGAGCAGAATTCCACCATCTGAATTACCAACGCCTCTTGAAGAAGAAGGGGTATGGGTTTATTCTGGTAACGGATCATATGATGCAGTTGGAGATAATCTCTGGTTTGTTACCCGGACAAACAGGCTTTTTAGAACAACTGATAAGGGTTTAACATGGGAAGCTTATAATACAGGTATAACAAATCCTTCCGGCTTAACTTCTATTGCCTTTCAGGATGCTAATACTGGAATTGCAGTTACTTATGGACCACAGAAAGGAAGCAAAACAATTGATGGCGGTGAAACATGGGAGACCATAATATTGCCCTCTTCACCACCTGCTGCTGCTATTGAATTTATTCCGGGTACTGAAAATACTTATATAATAGGTGACGGTTTTGTTTTTGATAATGATGAATTATCTATTTCAACTGATGGTGGTGAAACATGGACAACCGAAACATATTCTCCATCCACAATAAACTGTTTTCAATTTACTTCGCCAACAAACGGATGGGCAGGAGGTGAAATAATTTCGACCACAGAAGGTGGCATGTATAAATGGGTGGGCAATTTGGCTTCGGAAGATACAGTAATTGGAATAGATGATGACATTATGGAAATTAAATTACAAATATTTCCAAATCCTTCAAGCGGAATTCTGTTCATTTCAAACACAGATAATTGTTTAATCGAGAATATTTCCATAACTGATAACGCAGGAAAATTCATTATGAGTTTTGAAAAACCGGAAAAGGATGCGTCTATTAATATCAGTCATTTACCCAACGGGCTATATCAGCTGCATATAAAAACAAATAAATATGCTATGATAAAAAATATGGTGTTAAATAAAGATTGAATTCAGCACATCATTGTATTAAAGCAAATATATTTTCACTAAATAACTAAACATCTTTTTCTATTTAGAAATCGACTTAGTCTTTATTAATAATTAAAATCAACATTTTATGAAAAAATTAATCTTTACACAATGTTTCTGATTGTAACGGTTATAAAGTCCATATCAATATCTAATACTTCGCCCGGAATTTCCACGGTATCGTTAGGAATGCGGTCAATATAAATTACCTGTCCATCTGTTTCTTTGTTTATTGTGAGGAAGCAGGCAGTCAGGGCCGATTAATAGACAAGACGCTTGTTCTTCTTTATATTTTCAATGTAAATGTAATATAATTTTTTTTGGAACCGAATTGATTTATTTCCATCCGGTCCCAAAACCCTCAACTCCTGCTGCATTCTCATATCATCTTAATGAATTATCTTTAGCCATAAAAAAAGATCAGATGAAAAATATAACCATAACTTTTATTTTTATTTTTATAGTTTCAAATTTATTTTCACAAGGCACAACTTGGGAAAAAGTGTACAACCTTCTGGAAACAAATTGTGCAAGCTGCCACATAAGCGGGCATGAAAGCGGGCTTGTTCTGGAAGGCGATATAAGTGATGTATATGATAATTTATATAATGTAACGGCATACAACACAACGGCAGCAGATAAAAATTATAAAGTGGTTATGCCTGGCGACCCGTATAAAAGTTTTTTATTCAGCAAAATAAATAACGACCTTGCCATTGATGTGCACTTAAGTGCCGGCGAAGGCGCACCTTGTCCGCAGGGTGCAGATCCTTTAAATAATAAAGAAATTGAATTAATGCGCCAGTGGATAATTTATGGAGCAAAAGAATTTGGTGATAATGTGGATGATTCATTAATTACTGAATTTTATGATAATGCAGGAATACAATCCGTTCCATCTCCACCCGCAGCACCTGCAGAAGCAGATGGTTTTCAAATTCATTACGGCCCTTTCTTTTTATGGCCTGAAGATGAAAATGAATACTGGAGTAAATTTTCTACGGATATAGCAACTGATCTTGAAGTAAAAAAACTGGATGTTGTAATGGGCGATTATTCGCATCATTATATTATTTATAAATATGATGCTGATGCCATAACATATTTTTTAAATCCATTCGGTTTGCGGGAATCAGATCCTGAATTTATGGGTGTGAGTTTGGTAACTGCAAATCAATATACAGCTACAATAGAATTACCGGAAAAAACTGCATTTAAATGGCCCGCAGAAACAAAGCTCGATCTCAATTCGCATTATATAAATTATTCTGCTGATAAAGTACTTGCATGTGAAGTATATGTAAATGTATATACACAAGCTGCGGGAACTGCCATTCATGAAATGTATTCTGAGCTTCCGGCAAATACGGATATTTTTATTCCAAATGATAATGCACCGCATACATTTGATCAGACAGAAAGAGATCCGGGTAATGAAGAAAATATTTTTTTATGGGGAATAACAAGCCACACACATAAATATGGTGATGACTATGATGTGTATTTAAGAACGCATGACGGAGACAGGGGTGAAAAAATATTTGATGCAAGCTGCGGCATTAGCAATGGTGTTCCGGGTTGTGATGATGAAATTTATGATTACCAGCATCCGCCTATAAGATACTGGGATACATTTTTACCTATAGTGGCCGAAGACGGAATTATTCATGAAGCTACATTTATAAACGATGGACCTGTAGATGTGTCTTTCGGATTAACAAGTGATGATGAGATGATGGTGCTGATATATTTCTTTATTGATGATACAACAGGATTGAATTTACCTGCGGGCATTCATGATGCACCGGAAATAAATAAAAGTATAAGTGTTTATCCAAACCCTGCGCAGGATGCGTTCTATATTTCAATTCAGGATATAACTGTGTTTAAAGAAGATAGAGTACAGGTTGAAATGATAGATATAAATGGAAAGAGCAGATATTCTGAAAATGCAGTACAGTCAGATAATATTATTTATATGAGAAGAAATAATGTTCCTTCAGGAATATATCTGCTGCGCATAAGTGATACTATGGGAAATATTGCAACACAGAAAATAATTTTTGATTGAAATTACCTCTTATAAAAAAAGCCGCTCTATAAAGGAGCGGCTTTTTTATGCAACATTGTTTTTTCAATGCTGGATAATTATTTTTTCTTTCAGAATTGTTTCCCCTTCTAAAATTAAAATATACATACCATCAGGTAAGTTATGTGTATGCAGAGTTATTTGACCTGAAGTAATAGTTTTTTGGACTTTCATTTTTTCTCCCTGTAAATTCAACAGCTCAATATTTCCTATTGCATTATCATCACTTTTAATTTGTATAAGATCATCAGCAGGATTCGGATATATAATTAAATCAGAAAAAGTATTTCCCAATTTTAAAGGTGTTATAATTGTTATCTTAACTGAACTGCCTGAAAATGTTGTTCCGCATTTTGCTTTTACTGATACTTTATTTGTTGTGCCGGGTGTGAGTGTTGTTAATGTAATTGAATTTGTGAGCACAGTATAATTATATGTTGCACCACCTACTACTTTATTTGTTACCTTGTATAATGTTGCCCCGGCAATTGCATCCCATGTAACTGTTGCACTTGTTGATGTTATGCCACTTGCAATTAAATTATCAGGAATTGCACAATTACTGTTTAATCCCATTTTCATTCCATTGCCAAAGCTTGTTATCCAAATTTCATTTGTATTGAAAGGGTTAAAAAATATTCTTACAGGGTGCATAAACGGATAATTAGTTACCTGTGAAAAAGTTGGTGTTGCAGCAATTAAATTTGTTGTTTTCCATAATCCTTCTGCTTCAGTTGAAAAATACATTTCATTTGAATTATTAGGATTGATAGTACAGGACTCCACTCTGTCGCTTTCATTTATTTTTGCCCATGACGTTCCCCTGTTTGTTGTTTTGTAAATTCCACCTAAACCATTCGGCGGTCCACCCCATCCTGAAAATACGCATACATAAAATGTATTTTGCAAAACATCAAACGGATCAATAATTAAATCCTTTGTCCAGTAATACATACCCGTATCACTTACATCAGTCCATGAAGTTCCGCCATCTGTTGATTTAAATACACCGCTGCTATTTAAAAATGTTCCTGCGGCATCTCTTCTTCCTGAATAAGCAGCTATTAATGTTCCGTCATTTAATACATGTAAATTATAGGGATGTCCCTGCGTTCTTGGCGGGTTACTTAATTTGCTCCATGTGCTGGATGAACCGAGATTTATATTTGTTGAAACATAAATTCCTCCTGCAGATGAATTCACAACACATGCATACATTTTATTTGATGTATTCGGATCTAATGTTATCCAAACTACAGGATCGGTAAAATCATGCAGCATGCTCCAGTTAATTCCATTGTCAGTTGAATATTTAATTGCACCGGTTCCTCCGTCAATTTTACTATCCTGCAAATAAGTGCTTTGATACATATCATGCACACTGGATGTTGCAGCATATATTTTTCCTGTGCTGTTTTCTTTTATTACTTTATAAACAGAATTTTCTGTAAGTCCATTTAATGATTTATTCCATTTATTTCCTGCATTACTGCTTTGCATTCCTGTTATATCAGAAAACCCTGCAAATAAATTATTTGCATCGCTCCAGCAAATACTCCAGCAACTTGTATTTTCCAATCCCGCTCCTGCATAATTTTTCCCTTTTGTAATTAAGGTGTTAATTGGATTTTCATCTGCCGGATTCACATACATTTGTTTCCATGTACTTCCACCATCAGTTGTAATATGCGGATAACCTAATCCTGTAATTACAGCAACATTATTATTATTAGAAGCGACAGAAAAGCCTTCTGCAAATTCATCATAGTACCATCCTTCATCTCCGCCATCGCCCTGGTAACCCGTATAAATATTTTCATTGTTAGATGTTTTAAGAACCGCACTCCAGCTTGCGCCGCCATTTATTGTTTTAAAAACAATTGGATAACTTGTACTTGTATTTCCACCTGAACAATATGCTACATCAATATTATTTTTTGACATGGAAATAAAAAATGGTTTATTGCTTCCGCTAATTCCTGTTACTGCTGCTGTCCATGTAGCACCAACAGTATAATCCATTTTATAAATTGATTTATACAATGAAAAGTCAGCGCCTGTTACACCCGGGTAAATATCAGCCAGATTAAAAACGGTAACAAAAAATCTTGTTGTACCACCGCTTTTTGCACCAGCAAAACTCATAATTCCTCTTGATGCAGAAATTCCCGTTAAGGTACTTGATGTAAATGTTGCGCCATTATCAGTTGAGACAATCAAATGTTTTGCTGCGCCGATATAAATATTTGTTCCATCCCAAAACACACCGCCAATATGAGCAGCACCACTTCCGCCATTTGTATAAATTAAATCAAAAGATGCACCTCCGTCATCAGAAAAATAAATATGCGAATAATCACTTACTATGACCCTGTTTGTATTTGCATCATCCGCAAATAAATAATAAGCACCGCCACCTGTAGGATCACTTGCAAGTTCATTCCATGTAGTTCCGCCATCAATTGATTTAACAGGAAAATTTGTTTCACTGAAAAAATCACTATTCAATGCGAATAAAATGTTAGCGTCAGAAGTATATTGAATTTTTGATGATACAACAGATGTGAGTTGTTGAAAAGGAATTGTTGTCCAGTTCACTCCTGCATTTGTTGTATGAAATACTTCCGTCATATCGCAGGCAACAAATACTTCATTGTTATTATGTGGTGAAATGGATGGAGAAAATAATGCACCGCCACCGCCAATGCCTTTTGCATCCCAGGAAACAGGCTGTGCAATAATATTTGAGATAAAGAATAATAAAAAAAGTGTGGGTAGAATGGAGAATTTGTTTAAGTATAACAAATTCTTTTTCATAACATGTTTTTTTGCTGATGTGAAAATTAGTAAAGAAAAGTTTGGAAAAGAAATCTCATTAAAGTTCGGAAGTCACAAAACAGAATTACATTTCAATTAATGCAATGATTGCACTGGTAAATATCCAGCTATCAAAGCGGTCCAGGAATCCGCCATGACCTGGAATAATATCGCTGTAATCTTTCACAGAATGTTTTCTTTTGAAATAGGACGCCAGCCAGTCACCTGTTATTGAGGATATAATGATGATAGCAGCGGAGGAGAAAATAAAAATAAAATAGTGCAACTCAGATACCCAGCCCCATGTTAAATATGCCGTGATAATTGTAATAAGACTACCGCCAATTAATCCTTCCACTGTTTTTCCCGGGCTTACTTTCGGAAATAATTTTCTTTTTCCAAAGAGTTGCCCGGTAATTTGAGAAAACCCGTCAAATGTGAACACCAGTAAAAATAAAAATACGATTTTGCCCTGATTTGCAGTGGAATTAAAATAATAAAATAGTGCTGAGCAAATACCATAAACAATGAAAGCTATTATGTAAAATAAAATAGGCTGAAATTTTTGCTTTAAAAGAATGACTAACTCATACAATCCTGTAAGAATAATTATAATTAAAAGGAATAGAAAATATTTTTGGGTTTCTGTTATGCAGAATACAATTAGATGTACAAGTAGAAAATGCACCCCGAGTTTTTTCCATCTTTCTTTTTTTGTTTGAGCAGATGCATTTTTGTTGGCAAGGAAAGTAGCTGTAATTCCAATTATAAAAAAAACTTCTATAAAAATAAACACAGGATGCATTACCAGTTATTTTTTAAAACCCAATATAATCCCTTTACATCAGTTCGCTTTTGCTTAAGCAGTAGCATAATGATTATTTCTTCAATTTTCGCCCAGTAACCAACAATGATTATTACATAAAATAACCATTCAATATTTCCATAAGCTAGCAGAATAACTAAAAATCCACCCTGTAAATAACCTGCAATTTTTGCAGAAAATAAATGTAAGCCTACAAGGTTTCCATATTTAATAAAAGCTGTTGAAACACTGCCGAGATATAATAATGCAAACAAGCCTAAACCAATTTTGTGTTCAACAACAAAATTCCATTCAAAAATAAAGATCCCGCCAAAAGCAAGAATATAGCTTCCGATATCCGCCCATGAATCTATTTTGGCTCCGATAACAGTACGTTGATTAAAATTTCTTGCAATGAATCCGTCAAGAATGTCCGTAATAAAATTAATGATTAATAGTGTGACAAATACTTTCTGTTGTTCCCTGATTAAAAAATATAAGATGATAGGAAACATACACATCCTGTATAAGGACAGGATGTTTGGAATGGTCCAGAATTTTTCCTTATAACCCGGGATATCAAAAATAGATTTTCTCATCTTCAATTTTAATACAAGCTCACATAATACTCGAAATATTTGCACTCCTCAATTGCATCTTTATAAAATTGAGTATTTTTATATTCTTTTTTAATTTTCTCAAAATAAGTGCGGTAGTTTATTTTTTTATCATCTTCATTCATATAGCTGTAATCATCACTTACGTAATAGTTATTTTGTTCGCACCTGGCAAGCATAAAATAATTGAGCGCAATCAATTCTTTGTTTTTTGTTGATTCTGTTGCAAGCTTATAATATTCCATTGCTTTACTTACATCAAAGAAATCATTATAATACCAATTGTATTGCTCATATTCATTATCGTATGTTTCGCAACCGTGGCAGCGGTAATAATCGATTGCCATCCAGCTATTGCCCCAATAAGAAATATTATAATATCCATTTGCAAGCTCATGGAATGTTTGCGCATGATTCATATCCTTTGCAGATAACAAATTTTCAAGCTGCACCATTTTTTCGCAAAAAGTTAATTTAGTATAATTTGATGGGTGCTCAATAAAATCACAATCGTGGCAATCATTAATATGTATTAAAAACGGATCAGTCGGCAATATCATCTTTTCATGCTTATCCGGGGTAGTCATTTTTTTAAATGCAGCAATTGCTTCATTCCATTTATACTCCCGCATCAGCATGGTTCCTTTTATTTCCATCATATCATCAGCGGTGTATGGATAACCCTGGGCAAGGAAATTCTGAAAATCAGAATTACTTTTATTTATAAAAAAATTATATAAATTTTCAACAGGAACAATTTCCGGAGTTGCATAAATATCATAATAGTCAACATAAGCGGCTCTGCACATTTCGGCTTCAAGAGTTTTATTATCTGCCTGGTAATATTTCATAAGCTGGAACATGATCAACCGGTAAACGTTATCTGTAGTTGCTGTTTTTTGATTTTTCAACCAGCGCAAGTCAGGTAAAATACCTTTTTCTATTTCGCTATTTATGTGGCCTATTGATTCTATTAAGTTCAGCAATATTATGCTTTTTATTTGTTGGGTCAATTTTTCATCTTTCCCTGCCAATGCCTGAGCGGCAAAACAATGTGTTTTACAACCTTTATAATCTTCATTAATATACCTGATAAGCGCTGCACAACAATGCCAATATGCAGGTGTCCGTACTTTTTCGCTTTCTAAAGCTTTTATGATAAAAATATAAATTTCATTGATGTCATTATTTTCTGTGGCGCCATAATAACCATCATCAGGTTTTTTTTCATCGAAATCATTTGACCATCTTATTGGTAAGTAATTCCGCTGAATTTTTTCTATTTCCCTTGCAAGTAAAACTTCCAGTTCCACAGAAGAGGGGTCTAATTTCAGCATTTCATATAATGCCGGAACTGCGGCATTGTGATTATTTACTCCTGTTAAAAACCAAAGTACATTTTTTTCACGATCACTTTTGGCCATGCCTAAACATTGCTGCCATGTTTTTTCATCGGGTATCCAGAAATCTCTTTCAGCATATAATCTCCGGCTCAAACATTTATCAAATACTATGGAGTTATAATAGGATGCTTCTGCAAAATTTCCTTTTCTCCAGTATGCGCCGGCCCTTAAACTTAAACACCAGTCTTTTATTAGCGAATTTGTTTTATTCACTGCAACAAAACGATCATATATTTTCAAACAATCATCATATTGTTTTGCATAATGCGCACTGCGCATTGCCTGGTATGCATAACGCAATTTTATAAAATCATTTTTTTCATTTTCATTTTGACGAATGGCAATATTTTTAATTTCAATAAGTCTTTCAGCATCTCTTTCAATAGTTTCCCAATAATCATATCCTTTTACAAATGGTTCTGTTTGTTTGGAGAAATATAAATAAGCAAATGAAGGATCGTTTTTATTTTCTTTCCAAAATTTAAGCAGGGAGTTTTCGCTCCATAATGTATCTAATTTACCTTTTTTATTAATGTATGTATCAAATAAATTAAAATCTTCAATAGATGCAGTATATATTACTGCAGAGATGTCTGCAGCCGGTATTTCATTTTGAAAATAAGTTTGCCAGTCTTTTATATTTGCATCTTCACTGCTGAACACATTAAAATTATTTTCATCATCATCCCCGTAATAATATGAATACTCATTCCAGTAGTGAGCGGAATAAAAGAAGGGAAATAATTCAGGTGTGGCAATTAGCTCGTCATTCAGCGGCGCAAGTATACTATCATCTTCATCCCAGTAACCACCAGCGCAGGAGTTAGATATCTTGGCTGGTAGAATTGAAAACAGCAGGCTACTCAAAAATAGAATAGATATTTTCGAAACTTTCATTTGTATAATAATTTAAAATGGTTGAATCAAGGTGATATAAAATTACAGACATTGAATCATTTTTAAGATACTGTCGCAAAATTTCTGCACTTTGTAGACTCAACTCCTGTGTCATAGATTCTATTTTTATTGTATTTCCCTCTGCCAGGAAACTACCTTCAAAATAGAAACTTTTTTTTGCTGTGAAAACATTTCCCGGTAATGCAGTAAATAAGGAGTCGGACAGATTATTTTCATATAAAGGATAAATAATTCTCTGCAACTTATTTTCATAAAATAATAATCCCCAGCTAAAACATGCAATGGCAGCATCAAGTGGAAGGGGATAAGCATCGATTTTTGCAACATATTGTTTTGCCGTTTCCTGATCGTAAATAGAGTTTTGCGAAGAAACATCTGCAATATTCCCCATATTATAAAACATGAGCATGCCTTTATCAACCGGAGGCACTCCTGTTCTATCCGCATATTTAATTTGATGAAGTCTTATTGTTGCACTCCAGGTAGTCTTCTCCCAAAGTGGAAATTTTTTCATCTCATCTACTAGAAGAAAGTATTTTTTTTCGGTTTTTTCATTCCAATCACAGTCAAGCTGAATTTCCTTTACTGCGGATAAATTATTTTCCTGTAAAATATCTCCTATTTTTTTACTGATTTTAAATGCAAGCGTTTTTATTTCTTCATCATTTATTTTTTGCAATGTTTCATTAGTAATAAAAATAACGGGAATTAATTCAATTCCATCCGGGATTTTTTCTTTAAAAGCTACTGAGGCTACGGGAATCGGCTGGTCTGCATTTGTTTCCCACTTCACATCAAAAAATTTTATATAAAGTTTTTTGATGTGAAGATCAGAAAGAGTTCTTTCCTCTGCTTCAGACAAAATAAAACTGCTTTGCCAATAATAAAATGACCGGGTAATTTCTTTTTCTTTGTTTTTACAGGATGTAAAAAAGAAAATACTAATAGCAAAAAACAAGTATCGCAAGATTTGAAAAATTTCCTGCAAATGTCGTAAACAAAAATAAAAGAATAATTTATTTTAACCCGCCGGCAGTCATCATAAGTTTTCTTCCGTATAAGGCATCATCTGTCAACCCTGTTTTTGCTCTGTCATCCATATACCTGTCTAATTTACTATCGAGCATGATATATTTATTTTGAGGAACACGGATGGTTACATCTACTTCCTGATCTCTCCATAGTTCATATTCTTTTAAAATAACACTTCCGGGAATTTGCAACAGCGTATCATTTTGTACGGGCATAAAATCAAATTCTGTTGCTCTTGTTTTAGCTTCATCATATTTATTCCCCTTTGCAGATTTTGTAATGATGATTGCATAATTTGTATCGGTACTCATTTCAATTTCAACTCCTATATTTTTGAAAATTGCGCTATCGTCATGCATAACAATGTCAACCCAATCTTCTTTATAATCCTTATGCCAAAGTATTTTTTCTTCATGCAATGTATTTAATTGCACATATAAAATATCGCTTGAAGGTTGTGTTATTTCCATGCTTCGGCTCATAGTAGCTTCTTCCCTGAAATTTAAGCTCAGTTTTATTGCAATAAAAATTACTGCAGTAAGTGCAAGTACCCATAACATACCAAGGGAAATACTTACACCTCTGAATTTCTTTTTAATGCCGAGTAAATATTTTGAAACGGAAAATAAAATTCCTGCAACAGGAATAATAAAAAGTGAAAGCGCACTCACGATTAATATCCAACTCATCTTTCCATCACCAATTACATGTGTACCTAAAAAATTAATGGAAGCATTTATTTCACCTGAATCTGAAATTAATTCAATACCAAGCACAACAAGTATTACCAAACAAATAAGTAAAATTATTCCGGCAAAAACCTGGAAGATAGTTTTTATGACAGGCTTTATTGTTTCTGCAGCACTCTCAATAAAATCACCCGCATTCCTTTTTGTTTTATCAATTCGTTCTTTGGAAAATGTTTCCTTTAATTCTTCTCCAAATTCGTTCGCTTTTTTTTTAAACTGCTGAGCTCCATCCTTTACAGTTCTTTCTATATTATCAATATTCACCCGTTCGCCCCGCATTTCTAATTTATCTGCAGTTGTTTTTGCTTCAGGCATAATGATCCACAAAATAATATATAACAATAATCCGGTCCCGAAAATGAAAAATGCAATTAAAAATGCAAGGCGAATCCACAACACATCAATATCAAACTTTGCTGCAAATCCTGCGCACACCCCACCAAGAAAATCATTTTCTTTATCACGATAAAATCTTGTTCCACGGTGTCTTCCTGTTTCCTGCCGGTCATAATTTTTTTCCTGTGTTTGTTCTGTCCCAAAATCTTCCGGTCTTCCCATTACAGAAATTATTTCCTCAACATGCGCAATATTTATTGCCCCTTTTTCTCCAACTTTTTCGTGAAATAATTCTGCAATCCTGTTTTCAATATCATGAATTATTTCATCACCATCTTCTGCTGATGCATATTTTTTCCTGATACTGTTTAAATAATTATCAAGTTTGTTATAAGCAGTTTCATCAATTTGAAAAACCACTCCACCGATATTTACATATAAAAGCTTGTTCATTTTATTGGTTGTTTAAATGTTTTGAGTTAATGGATACGGCATTCGATAATTCGAGCCATGTTTTATTTAATTCGGTTAAAAATTGTTGACCCTTATCAGTTAGCTGATAATATTTGCGGGGCGGACCCGAACTGCTTTCCACCCATTTGTAACTTAAAAGCTCCATCGTCTTCAGGCGATTGAGTAAAGGATAAACCGTTCCTTCTGCCACCAGTAAATTGCTTTCTTTTAATCTGCTAATTACATCAGTAGGATAAATTTCTCCTTCACTTATTATTGCCAGAATACAAAACTCCAGTACACCTTTTCGCATTTGAGCCTGGGCATTTTCTACATTCATGGGGCAAACATAATTCATAACATTGAACTATGCAATACATAGTACAATGTTTTTTATGGTACTGGGCGTTATAATTTGTTAAAACCCTCTGTTGAATGGGGTTTAGAGGCAGATATTTTTTTGGGTAATTCGAATTTTGCAGGACCGGAAATAAATAACCTGATTAATTGCAACCACTTTGGTTACGCATACGTAATTTGCAAAAGTTATGAGAGTAATAGCTGTTCAAACTTTAAAAGAATATTACCATAAAGAAAGAAAAGCTGAACAGTCATTATTAGCATGGTATAAGGAAACTGAAAATGCAACCTGGAAAACCCCGAATGAATTAAAAAATCAATTTGCCAATGCATCAATCATTTCCGATAAAAGAGTGGTATTTAATATTCATGGAAATACATACAGATTAGTTGTTGACATTGAATATAAACTGCAAATTGTTTTTATTGTTTGGCTCGGAACACATCAGGATTATGATAAAATAAATATAAAAACTGTAGCATATGTTAAAACCAATCAGAAAAAAGAATGAGTATGAAGAATCTCTTGAGAGAATATACTCTTTGATACAAAAAGGTGCTAAGCGTTCTGAAAAGGAAACTGATGAACTTGAAATACTTTCTATTCTTGCAAAAGAATATGAACAAAAACATTTTCCGGTTCCACCACCGCATCCGCTTGAAGCAATTAAATTCAGGTTAGAACAGCTGGGTATGAAAGAATCAGAACTCAACAATTTATTTGGTAACCGGAGCAGGAAATCAGATATTCTGAATGGAAAAAGGAAATTAAGTATCCGGATGATCAGGTTACTGCATGATAAACTGAAAATTCCCGCAGAAACATTAATTGCAGATTATTAATCAGCCGGAATTAACAGCTGAACGATTTATTAAATTCTACATTTTCTGCTACTTTTAAATCGTGAACCGATTAAACCTTATTACCTTATTATTATTTATAATAGGCAGCACAAACATTCTTGCGCAACAATTACCTTACGAACCCCTGCGCATTGTTTCAAACATTACACTCGATGGAAAATTAGATGAACCGGAATGGTATCAAACTCCTGTTGAAACCGAATTCATGCAAACAGATCCGAACCCGGGTGCTGTGCCTACTCAAAAAACAGAAGTGCGCATTTTATACAATGATGATTATTTATTTGTGGCTGTTACCTGTTTTGATACCGAACCTGATAAATTAATTCGGGTAAATCTGGAGCGGGATTTTCCATTAGGCGATGAAGACGGAACTGCATTTATTATCGATACCTATCATGATAAAATTACTGCATTAAATTTTGTAGGGAATACTTTAGATGCAAGATGGGATGCGCAGGTTACACAAGACGGTGGAGGGCTGAGCGACAGTTATAATACTTTCTGGGATGTAAAAACATTTGTTGGTTCTTTTGGTTATTCAACAGAATACCGCATCCCGTTTTCTTCTTTGCGTTTTTCTGCAAAAGAAGAAGTGCTTATGGGTTTTCGCATTGCACGACTTATTAAAAGGAATAATGAATTAATTACCTTTCCCGTTTGCGATCCCAATACATCAAGTGCATGGACAAATGTTTCATTTGCAAGGGAAATTATTTTCCGCAATTTAAAAAGTCGTAATCCGCTTTATATTTCACCTTACATAATTGCAAATTATTCTGAAGAAAATATTTTAAATACTGTGGGCACTGCATATGAAAAAAATACAACATTTATGCAGGAGAAAAATTTTGTTAAAAATGAAACACTTGATAAAATTATCAGCAATATTGGTGTAGATGCAAAATACGGTATCACAAAAAATCTTACACTCGATCTTACACTCAACACAGATTTTGCACAGGCAGAAGTAGACGACCGAATTATTAATCTTACAAAATATGAAGTAAACCTGCCGGAGAAAAGAAGTTTTTTTCTTGAATCAGCAAATTATTTAAGTTTTGGTTTTCCGAGTGGCAACGAAATATTTATTAGCAGAGAAATTGGAAATGAAAATGGCGTTATTGTTCCAATTATCGGTGGTGTGAGGTTAACAGGAAAAGTTGGTGACTGGCAACTTGGTGCATTGAATATGCAAACAACAGGAATTGAGGAGGAAGGAATTTCGCCGCATAATTTTTCCGTATTTCGAACACGAAAAGAATTTGATTCGCTCGGAAGTTTTGTTGGTGGAATTTTCACTAACAGGTTAAATACGGATACAACAAATATCTCTAACCAATCACTGGGAATTGATTTTGTAAAACGTATTAATCAACAAATAGCATTCGAAGGAGGAGTAGTGAGTACATTTGAAAATTATCGTGCAGAAGGCGCATTCAATAATATGTTGTTTCATATGGGGTTATTCCGTTCTGCAAATACTGGTTTTTTATATTCAACAACAATTGATCTTGTGGGAGAAGATATTAATCCTGTAATGGGTTATTTGGACGATGAAGGTTATGGTGAATTATATGCCGAAACAGGATATCAAATCGAGTTGGAAGATGAAAACAGTTCCATACAGTATATTTCTTTATTTTTTGAAAACAGTTATAGATGGAGAACTGAAAACGGTAACAGGGAAACTTTTTCTTCTGAATTACGACCCGCCCTGCTATTTAATAATGGCGCAGAAATATCCTTTACTCTTTTTGAATATGATATTGATTCATTAGATGAGAACTGGTTTATTGATGATGAAAATGCAATTGCAGCAGGCACCTATAAAACATTTACGAATACACTAACCTTAGTAGCACCCGAGGAATCAAAACTCTCTGCAGAACTTATAGCATCTTACGGCGGGTTTTATAGCGGTAAACGTTTTTTTATTTCCCCGTTTGTAAATTATTATTTTAATAATCATCTCAACGCATCGCTTACTTACGAATTTAATCACATCAATTTTGATACGTATTTATACGATACCACCTTTACACTTTTTACAAGCAATTTAATTCGCCTCAATGTGCAGTATAATTTTAATATAAAATATTCTTTAAAAATGTATGTGCAGTTTGATGATCTCAGCAATCAGCTCAGCAGCAATATGCGCTTTCGCTATAACCCAACTGAAGGAACAGATCTGTTCATCGTATTTAACCAGGGCATTAATAATAACCGGGCAAGGTTGGATCCCCATCTCCCTGTTATCAATAATCAGGCATTCACTGTCAAGTTTATTAAAACATTTGGTGAGTGATTAAATAGATTGACCGATGATTATCGGGATTGAATTTTTTTCAGAAAAAAAATAGTTTATTTCTAAACAGAACATAATATAAAAAAATACGCCCGCTCTTCAGCGGACGCATTTTTAATAGAAGATATTTTTGTTATTATTCTATAATAAAAGTTTTTCTCATTGATTCTGTACCAGTATTGATAACAAGAATATAAGTTCCGCTTATCAAGTTTTTATCAGAAACTGTTAGCGTATTCAGTCCATCTGTTGTGGTTACTTTTTCAACAACCATTTGCGCACCCATTAAATTATCAATTTCAATTATTGATTTTTCATTTGCACCTGCCATCCACTCAATCGTAAATTGTCCTGTATTCGGATTTGGATACAGCGTAATATTATTATTTTCAAATAATGATGCACTTGTTTTTAAAACTTCTGATACATCAATTATATGAAATATTTCACCTTCTTCAATATCGGCAGTATATAATTCGCCATTTACATCTACTCCAAAAGTTACATATTCAAATGCACCTTCTTCAGCAACAACAGCATTTATTAATTCACCACCATATCTGAATATTGTTCTGTATAAGCCGCTGCAATAATCATTAAAAATATATTTGCCATACATGTTAGGATACGCAGATCCCCTGTAAACATAGCCGCCTATGACTGTACAATCAAAACCATCATGCATATATTCGAAAAGCGGATTTTTAAAGTTTGTGCCGGGTGTACAATTGCCTGGCTCAAAACCATGAGTGCCTTCTTTGCAATCCCATCCGTAATTTTCACCACCTGGGCTTGAGGCGGGTTGCCTGTTTACTTCCTCCCATAGATTCTGACCCACATCACCAATCCAAAGATCACCGGTTAGTTGATCGAAACTCCATTTAAAAGGATTGCGTAAGCCGATAGCCCATATTTCGGGGCGAAATCCAGCCATACCCACAAAAGGATTTGTTGGCGGAATTGTATAAGGCTCTGCTCCGTCCACATCTATGCGCATCATTTTTCCAAGTAAAAGACCCGGATTTTGTGCATTGTTGTTGGGATCGTCGGCGCTTCCACCGTCACCCATGCTAATATACAAATACCCATCAGGACCAAAGCCGATAGTTCCGGCATAATGGTTTGTAAATGGATGTGGTATTTTCAATATCTGCATCTCACTGCTCTTATTCGCCTTGTGCGGATTGCTTGCGTTTCTGCTATATCGTGCGATTACTGTTTTGCCGCTCTTATTCACATAATTCACATAAAAATATCCGTTCTCAGCATAATTAGGATGAAACGCTAATCCCAGCAGCCCTTGTTCGCCATCATATAATACACGGTCAGTAATGTCAAGAAAAGGTATTCCTAAAGTTGATCCGTCAGCAGTTACAACTTTTATCTTACCGCCCTGTTCTACAACATACAAAAGGTCATCACCTGCATTTTGTATATCAATAGGTGCTGAAAAGCCGCCAGCAAAATCCTCAAGAACCAGTTGCGGTATCACAGAGGTTTGGGCCATGCAAAAACTTGTAAGCATGACGCCTAAAATTGGTAAAAAAGATTTCATAAATTTTTAATTTTTAATGTTACTAGAAGAATTAAAATAATTTAATAACATTCTAACAAAAGGTAATCCACCGCCCCCGGATATCCATACCTTAACTTTTAGATAACCTGCAATGTGCATCTGTAAGGCTTTTGTTATAACATTTATTAATGTCATATCTGAGTAAGGTAGTTTACAAGGCATTATGCGTACCGAATAAAGAAAAAAATTACTCACTTACGGGTAATATCTGAATTGTCTTATTTTCACATAAAAAATAAAAATGCAAAACCCTTCTTATCAGATAATAAATTTTTATATAGAAAATCTGCATGAAAATTCTGAAGATGTTGTTACATTTAATTGCGAAATTTTTTGCCCTGATTTGTCAAAACAAACAATTCCGTTCTTCACTACTTACAATGTGCTGAAAAAATCTCTGCAGGATGATGTTCCTGATTTTTTTGAACTCTGGCAAAAAACCCGCACTGATATCGGCGGTTGGGGACCAAAGGAATTAAAAGTAGCGGAGCGTTTATTAATAGAGGAAGTTGACTTTGAGGCAATCATAAAAATATATATTGATAAAGCAATAAGCTTTAAAGAACAATTTGAGTGGTGGGAAAAATTGCGAAGCATGCAGCCCGAACAACAGGTAGATCTGCAAAACGCAAATGAAAAACTTGATTCATCATTTCATAATAGTATACAGACCGACAAACGCTCTGAGCGTTTGGCGGAGAAAACAGAAAAATTCCTTTCTGAACTCATCCTTGAAGAGTATCCTGAAATATTTAATTCAGAATCGCATTTTATTACTGACCTGAGAGGAGAATTAGTTAATATTATTATTAACCTGCAGGAGAGAATTGATCACCTTGCTAACAAGGCAAAACAAAAAATGTAAATAGGTGTATTCAATTTATCATTTAAAATCATAACGCATGAACGAACTAAGCGAAGAAGAAAAAAAAGATATTGAGCGCATGCAGCTTCGGAAGCAAATTGAGCAGGAAACAATTAATGACCTGAAGCAAAATAATCGTTATCATACTTTCTTTGAAAAATATACGCACGAAAGTGTTCAGCATTTTATTCAAAGTTATGCATCGCATAAAGCCGGTGTTGTTATTTTTGGTGATACCTATAAACAAATTTATGAAAGAAGGATATTGAAATTTAAAGAAGAAGCAACAAATGCTATCTGGCTAATTCAGCAAAAAAAATTATTTAACCTGCAGTGTTTATGGCGGGCAGGGCAAATTCAAATTCATGACATTTATACTACTTACGATTTTATTTATTGGGAGCAGAATATTCACCGCTGTCCTTTTATTGATCCGGTAACAAAAGAAGAAGTTGACCTGCTTAAAAGTTTTATCCTGCAGCTTCATCACTCTTTTGATTTCACAAATTCAACCAGCTGGCAGAATTATGAAGATGTGAAAGAAAGCTACTTGCATATTGCCGAACCTTCCGAAGGAGTTCTCGGCTGGTATCCTTATTATGATAATTATATGCTTACAGGAAATCTTATTCTTCTGCCAGATTTAAAACAGGAAAAAGAACATTTTTATTTTGAGCTTGCCCGCAATGCAGAAATTGAAGAAAAGCGCAGGCAGGACCCATCATATGACCCGGAATTTAAAATATCAACTCTTCCACGGCTAAGTCCTTTATATGATTCATTACGCAAGTTTATTGTGGAATTTGAAAAAGCAGAATTCCTGCAGGTAAGCGATGCTATGCAGCATGAAATGAACAAGCGGAATACAGGCGATGAATTTGACACTGCAATGGAAATTCTGGAAGATGCATACCATACAGTTGCCATTGAAGCAAATAATGACTGGAAAGATGCAGTTATAAAGGCAGGCTACATATATAAGGCACAAATGATTGCGGAAGCATTACCTGCTGTATATGATGAATATCTTTTCAGACAGCAGGCAGACATCGCTCATTTTGCTGACGACTCCCCGGATTATATGTTCGAATATATGACAAATTACCGCAATCGTGTTTTACAGGGAAGAAAATTAAATGGTGAGCCTCAGGATTTTAATTATTAAATATCTTTATAAAAATTATTCTTTATGCATACATATATTATTGAGCCTGGTGTGAGTGTTGGCGATCTTAAATTGGGTATGACCCGCAAAGAAGTGCACCATGTTATGAAAAATAATAAAGTGATACGCCACGGCACTGAAGAAGATGATCCTTTGCTCAGGGAATTATTTTATGGCGCTTATGCCATTACCATTACTTACAGCAGGGGCAATATTATAAGATATATTTCCCTGCATAAAAACCCTGAGTATAAAGTATTGCTTTATAACCATGATGTGTTTTCCATGCCCATAGATAAAATGAAACAAATCCTGGAGGAGAAGGGTGCTGAATATCTGGAGGCGGATTCAGAGCCGCCCGGAGATTTTAGCTTTCAGATTAATAATATGTATATAAGCATTAATTCAGATCAGCTCAATACAATAACTATAAGCGAAGAAAAACAAAATGCCCGCAATGAAGAGCATATTATCACTACAATTTTTATTGGTTTTCCTGAGGATGATGATGAGGAATATGCTTATGATAATAATTTTTGAAACAGCGCATTTATAATTTGATGTAGCAATGTAGCAGATATTTTATTCCGGCAATGTTATACTTTGTGCATGCCTGAAAATATTCTCCTCATCATATTTTAATTTAACCTGCTGCAGCCGTTTGTAATTATTTCCATAATATGCATCTGTATAATTTTCAAATTCAAGGGCAGGATAATTTATATACTGCGCCCTGATATTATTTTCAGAAAATATTTTTTGTACATCCCTGAATGCATTCACATATTTTTCCTGCTGTTCAGGTTTCTCCCAATAAGTCTGTAATTCACTTAAAAACGGATATTGTCTGTGCGCATAAGCACTCTTTGCTGCAAATTCTTTATCCGTTATTTTTCCTCCAAGCGTATTCACCTGGTATATCATGCCGCTGCTTATTACTTTATCAAGCACTGCAGAAATGCAATTTTCAATATCACTGAAATCACTATAATATCCCGCTGAAGCATTTTTAAAATAAATAGGAGTTTGCACACCGTAAA
>JACMJP010000354.1 GCA_014380545.1 Chitinophagales bacterium
TCAAAAGCCGCCAATGCTTTTGTAATTATACCAGGTTCCGGTTCAGTGCCGAATACATTTATAAATTCATTTTTATAATATGCATCTTTTTTTAAGCGCATGGATAATTCAAGCATATTAAAATCCATTTCATTATGGTCCTGTACCGGAACAGCAACCTGTGTTTCCAAGGTAGGAAATCCGCCATCCCTTAATAATATTGGCGCATAAGCAACATTTGTTAATGAAGACGCATTTCGAAATCCTGTTCTGTTTTCAACTCCTCTGCTTATTGCAATGTTATCTGAAAACCCATGTTCCGGTTTGTGGCAGCTTGCACATGCAATTGTTGAATCAATGGATAACGTTTTATCAAAAAATAATTTTTTTCCCAGCTCTATTTTTCCTTTAGTTAAGATATTATCATCCGGAATTTCCGGATAAGGAAAATGTTCAGGAATTTCGAGATGATAAAATGTATCATCAAGTATTTCTTCATCTCTGCTGCATTGTGTTAAGAACAAAACTGCAATTACAAAAATTGTAACTGCAATTTTATGAAGTGCAAAAAAAGATTTTATTGTTTGATATCTCTTTTGAGCATACATTATTCTTCTGCCGTTATCATATCAGGGATATTAAGCCTTAATGCATTTGCAAGAACCGGGTCATCTGTTACCTCTGTATGATAATCTGTTGACAGGTCAATACCATTGTAAAAATCTGCCCAATTAACAGTTAAATGAATAATATTTTCTGTTGCAGGTTCGGTGATTAAGGCATAATCAATTTCAACGGTGGTGAGAAAATCATCAGTGCCAAGATGGTTGATTAAATTACCATCAGTAATTCCATCATTATCTGTATCCACCTCTCCATGTATCAGCATGAACATGTAACCGAAGTCCCAACCCCAATTCATAGCAGGAGATTGATAACTCAGCGGACTACTTGAAGGGTAATCGCCCGGGTCAGAATGATTTGTTGCTGAATCGAGCCCGATATCTAAACGTATTTTTGTATAGTTTCCTGCAAACTGATCACCCAGATCATAATCTTCAAAACCGGGATCAGCCAATAAATAAATCCCTGTAAAAGGAGTTTCATTTCCTGCAGAATCCACTAAACGGATATTTGAAATGTAAAATCTTGCAACATCAAGTTGGGTTTTCACCCCACCAATTGTATAAAGATTTCCCGGAACAAACTCTTCAGCTCCTACAAATTGATGCATATGTAATTTATACGAAGTGTGATCGTCAACTATATACTCACAACAACAGTCTTTTTCTGCGTCAGGATCATAATTGCTTGCGGTATCATCCATACAACCTTCTTTCTTGTCGCATGAAATAATAAAAAAGGATAAAAGTGTGATGGTGAAAAGGGGTATTGTGTTTTTTCTTACAGCCATTCTAATTAATTTTATGAACCTTTTTGTAAAGTTACGGTTTCGTACCCTTATTAACGCTTTCAGACAACCTGAACGTTTGGTTTATAGTCAAAGTTTTGTAAAATGCCTTATTTTTGTAGAATTGAAAGCAGTAACTAAAAATATCATGTCATGGTTTTTACTTGTTGTATTGTTTATAAGTACATCAGGATTTTCTGTTTTTTCGCATGTATGTAGTATGAGTGGCCTTAAAGAGGTGGGTATTTCAGAAGTAGAAAGTTGTTGTTCACAAAAAGAGGAAGGCACAAAAAATAAATTGGATCAATTTTCTTCCGATTGCTGCAAAACAGATATTCAGTTTGTAAAATTTAATTTTGATGCGCTTCGTGGAAAGAATGAAAAGAACATTATTGAACAACCTTCTTCCATTATCTATATTGAGCAGTTAATTGAATTAAACTATAACGAATATATTTCTTACAACGTCAGTCAAAATCTTCCGCCTCCTAAAACGGGAAGGATAATATTACTTCAACAGGATTTACTGCGCATTTAATTTCATTTTGTAATAGCAGTTATTCATTTCAGTGACATGAAACTGTATTTTTTATTCAATCCATTTATTGATGATAGTTTAATGATTTACAAAATGAAAAAAATATATATAGTACCTGTCTTTATTTTAATTGTGCTGCAAAGTATTTCGGCGCAAACAATTACAGGCATGGTAGTGAACGATGCTGATGCAGGTAAAATGGAACCGCTTATCGGCGCAAGTGTGATGTGGTTTGGAGAATCGGAAGGAACAATTACTGATATAGAAGGTTTTTTTGAAATTGAAAAAACAAACAAAAATCAAAATGTTTTGCGCATTAGCTATGTTGGTTTTACTACAGATACAATACAGGTTGAGGATGAAAAGTTTTTGCATATCATGCTTTCTCCTGCTAAAGAATTAAAAGTAATAACTGTGGAAGGCGAATCATCAGCATCTTCTTTAAATACCATCAATCCCATCGGTACAGAAACACTTGGACATAAAGAAATGAAAAAAGCAGCATGTTGTAATTTAAGCGAAAGTTTTGAAACAAATGCTGCAGTGGATGCAGAATATAGCGATGCAATCACTGGTGCAAGAACGATTAAATTGCTCGGATTAGATGGAGTGTACGCACAGATCATGACAGAGAATATGGCAAGTGTAAGAGGATTATCTGCTGCTTACGGCTTAACATATATTCCCGGGCCCTGGATAGAATCTATTCAAATTACAAAAGGTGTTGGCAGTGTTGTGAATGGATATGAAAGTATAACAGGTGCAATTAATACGGAATTAAGAAAACCGTATGAGTTGGAAGAAGAAAAATTTTTATTGAATTTATTTGGGTCTAATTCGGGTAGGTATGAGGCGAATATAAATTATCATCATTTGCTAAATGAACATTTTAGCACATCTGTTTTATTACATACAAGCCAGTTACAAAATAAAATGGATCATAATGATGATGGATTTTTGGATGTGCCGCTTACAGAAAATTATATTTTTATGAACAGGTGGAATTATGCTTCCGGAAAAGTATATGAAGCGCAAGCCGGCATAAAATATATTTCTTCTGATCTCATAGGTGGGCAATTAACTTTTGATGCAGATGCTGACAGAAACCTGGATAACGGTTACGGAGTTGGTGTGCATACGCAAAGAATTGAAGCATACATAAAAAATGGATTTGTTTTCGGCAGGCCGAATACCTCTATCGGAACTATTTTAAGCGGTGCATGGCATGAAGCAGATAACTACTATGGATTAAATAATTATGTTGGAAAAGAAACATATCTGCATTCTAATATTATCGGACAAACATTTATCGGAAATACAAATCATTTAGTTAAAAGCGGGGTCAGCTATTTATTTGATGATTACGATGAAACCTATGATTCAATAAATTATGTGCGCACTGAAAATGTTCCGGGAATATTTACAGAATATTATTTCAAACAAAATGAAAAATTAAACATGCTTGCAGGTGCAAGAGTTGATTTTCATAACTTATACGGAACATTTTTTACACCAAGGATACATTTTAAATATGCATTTACTCCGCAAACAACCATGCGCTTGTCAGGAGGAAAAGGTTACCGTGTTCCGAATTTATTCGCTGAAAATTCTTCCATACTCACAAGCTCCAGGCAATTAATAATTACAGAAGACATCTTACCGGAACAAGCATGGAATTATGGTATTTCATTTATACAACTTTTTACATTGAATAATTATGAAGGAACCATCAGCATTGATGGTTACAGAACGGATTTTGAAAATCAATTAATTGTTGATCTTGACAGCGATGCCGAAAAAATTTATGTAAGTAATTTAAGCGGTAAATCATTTTCAAATGCAGCTCAGATAGAAATAAATTATATGCTATTTAAAAATTTTGATTTTCGTATAGCATATAAATATGTAGATGCACAAACAACATATAATGATACATTGAGACAAGTGCCTTTAACATACAAACACCGTGGATTAGTAAACGCAGCATACAAAACACTGAAGGGCGGATGGGTATTTGACGCTACTGCTCAATATTATGGTACATCAAGATTGCCTGAATTAACAGAGAATCATGAAGCGCATCATTTGCCGGAGTATTCACCCCAATATGTTTTGTTGCTTGCACAGATAACTAAAAAATGGGATAAGCTGGAGGTTTATATTGGTTCTGAAAATTTAACGAACTATACACAGCATGATCCTATTATTGCAGCAAACGATCCTTTCGGGCAATATTTTGACGCAAGTGTGATATATGGACCGGTTATGGAAAGAAAATTTTACGCAGGTTTGAGGTTTACTTTAAAAGATAATAACTAATTTTATAATCAATATTTAAAAATACAAATATGAAAAATCAAAAAATAAAAATGATAATAACAGTGCTTGCACTCTTTTTTGTTACGAATATTTTTGCGCAGGCATCAGCAATTAAATCTGTTGATATACAAACTTCTGCAGTATGCGGCATGTGTAAAAAAACAATTGAAACAGCATTGGAAAATACCGAAGGTATAAAACTTGCCATGCTGAATGATAAAACAAAAGTGGTAACAGTAAGATATTATTCAGATAAAACAACTGAAGAAGCAGTAAGAAACGCAATTACAATGATAGGATACAATGCTGATACAATTCCTGCTGATGATAAAGCATATGAGAATTTACATGATTGTTGTAAGAAAGATGCTAAAGAATAATAAATTTTATTTGGAGAGATAACGAAGCGGCGAAAGCCGCTTTTTAATTTAGACAAATGCTTTAATTGTGAAATTAAATTATGGCAGTTAAAAATAGCTGAGAATATAAATCGGAAATATATTTATAAAGGAAAAAAATTACTCTTTCACAATAACAAGTTTCTGTATTACTATTTCATTTTCAAAAATGCATTTAATTAAATAAATACCATCCGTATATTGATACAGAAGAATTTCTTTTTTAATATTTTCAACAGAAACATTTATTTGGTTTTCTGAAAGTATTTTTCCTTCTGCATTTATAAGTTGCAAAACAAAATTTTCTTTTATGGCAGTATTAAATTGAATAGTTAACTTATCATTTGCCGGATTAGGATAAATGGTAAAATAATTTCCTGCTATTTCTTCAATTGCATTCGGATTTGTTTGAAAATCTGTTTTTTCTGATTTGGAAGAACTCAGATCATCGCAATTACTTACTACCCATGCACGGTAATTTGTATAAGCTGTTAATCCACTTATGTAAATGGATGTATCAGAATGATCAAAAACAAAAACTGTATCTACTTCGCTTTGCACTTGTATGGTATAAGATGTTGCATAGGGAACTTCATTCCATACCAGCACAACATAAGTTGTGCTCACATCCTGGACATATGGTGCATTTGGCGGAACACACGGTGCCTGTATTGTAAGGGTAAAAGAATCTGTAACACTGCAAAATCCATTATCAACTGTATTCATGACGATGTATGTTCCGGCGGTGCTTTCAGAGCAATTTATTTCACCATTAAATGTATTCAATATTAAACCAATGGGTGTTGATGAAAATGTTCCTGCACTTGCTCCGACGCCAAAATCCGGAAACTGGTTAGGCGCAGTTGGAGGAAAACTGTCTGTTGCATAGCCAAAAGTTGCTATGGGAGCAGTACCAATATGTATATCAAAAGCATTTCCTTCAGAGCATAGTGCATCAGGTATGGTATAATAAATTTCAAAATTACCATAACCTGTTTCGGAAAGATCAATTTCTCCCGTGGCTGCATCAATAAAAACAACATCGGGTGATGAAGCACTGAATAATCCTCCTGCTAATCCATCTATTATTGCAATAGGATCGCTACTTGTTAAACAAAAACTATCTTCTTCATAGTGAAATGCAGCCTCTCGTGGTCCGCCGTAATAACAATAACCCCTTCCATCCCGATCATACACATCAGTATATCTGTAAGCCCCCACTAGAAAATCTCCATATCCATCGCCATTAAAATCACCATTACCCCCTACATGTCGTCCATAATATGCTAAAGGCTGGTTGCCTTCACCTTTCCAGCACCAGGCATCTTCCAAACCGCCATCAGAACCAAAAGCCACGAAGGCGCCGCCTTCTTCAAGTTCGCCATTTGTCCAATATTTTGCTCCTGCAATTATATCATCATATCCGTCATTGTTTATATCTCCGGCTCCTGCTGTACAATAACCGAGTTGCGCTTCTACCTGATTACTTTCTAAACTCCATGATTCTGTTGTTTGAAGCCCTAATGCGCTGCCATGATAAACGAAAACCGCACCTTCATTAAAATCGTCTTCATCATTTTCATATAGAAGTGCGGAAATAATTACATCACTATAACCGTCTCCATTTACATCCCCAGCCCCATCAACCCAATGCCCGAAGTTTGATTTTTTTTGTCCCTTACTTACCTGCCAATTCGGAGTTAATGATAATCCCAGTTCAGAGCCATAAAAACAAACTGCCATTCCATCATCAAGATCATAAAAATCATGTTGATTTGCGCCAATAATTACATCGTCATATCCGTCGTCATCAACATCACCTGCATAACTTATTGGGTAACCGCTGATGGAAGAATCCTGGTTTGCTTCCCATGTCCAGCCGGATGATATCGGACCTGTTTCAGAACCATAAAACATCCATGATTTTCCTTCATCAACATTTCCTCCATCCCACATTTTAGCTCCGACAAAAAGATCATTATAACCATCATTATTAATATCCCCCGATAAGGCAACACCGCTTCCAACTAATGCACCTTCCTGGCCTTGATAAAATTCCCAGTCAGGTTCATCCCCCGGACCATCTAAACCACCATAAAATAAAATTGCTTTTCCTTCATCAGTTGCTGTTCCTGTCCATTGCAGACAACCAATAACAATATCGGAATAACCATCTCCATTCAAATCACCGCCATCTGTTGAAAATCCGGTTATTGCTGATGCCTGATTTGGCTGATATGTCCAATCAGGAATTGTATCCAATCCATCCGGGCTGCCATAATATAAATAGAGTTTACCTTCTTCTTCTTCTGTAGCTATTGGTTCCGAATGATCAATTGCGGAAACAATAAGATCGTCATATCCATCACCATTTACATCGCCCGCATTGCTCATGCTCCATCCAAAAGCTGAAACTTCAATACTGCCATGTGCTGTCCATCCCGCACCTTCATAATAAATTTGAGAAAAAAGAAATTGTGTTTGCAGAAATGCAGATATAATGAAAAAGAGAATTATTTTTTTGTGGCAATTCATCTAAAGGATATACGATTTTATTTGAACAATAAATTTACGGTAATGTTGTGAAATTTCCACCAAAGATGCGGCGAGAAAATTGCGAATTGCATTTACTCATCAAAATTATTTTATAATCTGAATTTGGGGTTAGTCCGGGCACGGTTAAACTTGCTGAATTGCTAAAATAAGTTACTGATCCTCCACCTGATTTTTTTAATACAATTTTATATTCTGATGCTTCAGCAATTGCATCCCATGATATAGTTACGGAAGTTGATGTGACTGATAAAATTGCAACAGATTCCGGGGCATTACATGGAGACACTTCTGATTCTCCTAAATAAACAAATGCGGCACCTTCATCCTCTTCTCCTTCGTCCCAATATTTTGCGCCAACAATTACATCGTCATTACTATCGCCGTTTACATCTCCTGCGCCTGAAACACTATATCCAAAAAATGCTGATTCCTGGTTGCTTTCTGCGATCCAAATATCTGAATCACTTAACCCGGTTGCAGAGCCATAAAATACATAAGCTCTACCTTCACTTGTTTCTCCGTTTGTATATTCTCTTGAGCCGATTATTACATCATCAAATCCATCATTATTCACATCCCCGGCATCAGCACATTGGTTTCCGAATAATGCATTTATAAGATTGGATTCATAACTCCATGAGGGTGTTAATGATAATCCATCTTCGGAACCGAGAAACATATATGCTATTCCCTCATCAGTTTCGGGTTGTGAATAATTATGACCGCTAATAATTATATCATTGTAACCATCATTATTTACATCCCCTGCAGTAGAAACACTCTGACCAAGTTTTGTATTTGCAAGATCACTTTCATAGTGCCATGCATAATCCTCTTCCATTCCCAGTGCTGATCCGTAATACACAAATGCAGCACCTTCAGCATTTTCTCCATCGTTATATTTTCTTGATCCTATTATTATATCATCATACTCATCGCCGTTTACATTCCCTGCATGAGAAACATGGGAACCAAAAGTAATTCCCTCCTGATCTATTTCAGCTATCCATGGTGCTGAACCTAATCCATCTTCTGAACCATAATATACATAAACTCTTCCCTGGTCTTCTTCAGCACCATCATAAAATATTGCCCCTATAATTATATCATCATAACCATCGTTATTTACATCACCTGCGCATGAAACTGTTCCACCAAAATCACAACCTACCTGATTTCCCTCCGCAGTCCAGTCCGGTGTTATAGATAATCCATCTTCCGATCCGTAAAAAACAAAAACTTTTCCTTCATTATTCTGGTCCCCTGTAAAAGTATGTGCTCCTGCTATCACATCATCAAAACCATCATTATTTACATCACCGGCACCTGAAACACTAATTCCGAGTGTTGCATTTTCATTATCGCTTTCAAAGGTCCATGAGGCACCAGGGGTTATTCCTGTCTCTGAACCATAATATAAAAAAACCTTACCCTCATGATATTCAGGATTTGAATAATAATGACTACCAACTAATACATCATCATAGCCATCGCCGTTTACATCGCCAGCTTTTCCTACACTTTTACCATATTCAGAAAATTCCTGGTTGCTTTCCCCGATCCAGTTATAACTATCCTCCAAAAGCATTGGCTGCAATAACTTATAACCATTCATGCAATAAAAAAATGGTAAAATGAAAAAGGAAATTATAGCAGTAGCCTTCATGCGCAGAATTATATCAGAAGATCAAAATTACCAACCATAATGCAGGCAGCAAATTATTTAAAGGGGTAAATATTCCTCAAAAAGTAAAAATATTTAAGTATATCTATTGACTTGTGTTTAAATTCAATGTAAATTTGCAGTGATTTTTGTATAAAGGCAATTGTGAACCATCCCAATGAACGTTTCTACCTTAAGATTTTTACCTGCTCAGAAACTCTTTTCGCAAAAAAGCCGTTTTTATTTAATAACAATTTAAAACAAGAGTAACATAAATGCGCCAGCTAAAGATAACCAAATCAATAACTAACAGAGAGAGTGAATCGCTTGAAAAGTATTTACAGGAGATAGGTAAAGTTGACCTTGTGACTGCTGAAGAAGAAGTAACACTTGCCCAAAAGATTAAACAGGGAAACCAGGAAGCACTTGAAAAATTAGTAAAAGCTAATCTTCGTTTTGTGGTTTCAGTTGCAAAACAATACCAGCACAATGGGCTTTCATTGAACGATTTAATTAACGAAGGAAATGTTGGCCTTGTAAAGGCAGCTCAAAAATTTGACGAAACAAAAGGATTCAAATTCATCTCTTATGCTGTTTGGTGGATACGCCAAAGTATTATGCAGGCATTGGCAGAACAAAGCCGTTTGGTTCGTTTGCCATTAAATAAAGTAGGTTCATTAAGCAAGATAAATAAAGCCTTCAGTGAGTTAGAACAAAAATTTGAAAGGGAACCTACTTCTGACGAGTTAGCTGAATGTCTTGAAATAGGTGTTGAGGAAATTAAAAATACCATGAGCGTTTCAACAAGACATGTAAGTGTGGATGCGCCATTTGATGACGGTGAAAATAGTTCTCTTCTTGATGTTTTGGAAAACAGAGATACTGAAAGGACTGACGAAAAGTTAAATTATACTTTTTCTTTAAAGGTTGAGACTGAAAGAACATTAGCAACATTAACCGAAAGAGAAAGAGATGTGATCAAATTATTTTTTGGAATTGGTGTTCCGTATGCTATGACACTTGAGGATATTGGTGAAGAGTTCGGATTAACAAGAGAAAGAGTTAGACAAATAAAAGACAACGCAATAAATAAATTACGTTCTTCACAAAGAAATAAATCATTAAAAGCGTATCTTGCACAATAATTAAGATATTTCCCGATAACAAGGGAGCAACTTTGTGTTTTCATGGGGATCCCCGGTGAGGTCGTTCTGACCGATCCGGGGTTTTTTTATTTCCAGCCTTTTGTTTCTTTTATTTTTTCGTACGCTTCAGTAACAAGCCTGAATTTTTCATTCAGCATTTTTTGATTTTGTGGAGACCCGTTATTCATATCAGGATGATATTGTTTTGCAAGTTTGTAATATGCTTTACGCAATTCTGCATATGTGATATTCTGTGATACATTTAGAATAGTATAGTATTGTTTTTCTTTTTGTTGATGCGAATGTGTATTAGAATAAGATTTAAAATTTAATTGGAACACATCTTCATCAATATTTAATTTATTTGCGATATAATAAATTGCCTTTGTTCTGTTGGCCTGTTGTGCAGAAGACTCAGATAAGGAAATTAAAAATTTAAGCAAGTTGATCTTTTCTTCCTGAACAACATATAAATTTATTTGTTTACAAATTGCATCTACTTGTATGCGCTGGTGCAATAATTCATTAAAGAAAGTAAAACGGATATCAATAAATTCCTCTGGAAAAAAACTATCTAGTCTTTTTTTTAATTCATTATAAGAAATTGCATTCAGAACGCTGCTCATTTGTACTACATAAGCTGAAAGCATTAAATTATTTACCCGCTGATCAATTTTTTTAGGCCCGGTATTTATGCTTTTCCATTGCATATCAAGAATACAGCCTGCAAAAAGACCGAGCCAAATTCCAGAAACACCTTTGAGCATGAACAAAATTATTGGAAGCAACAGTTTATTATACCCGTATGGTTTAAATATCAATTTTCCATATTGGGTTGTTAGCAATACTATTTTTAAGTTTCTGTTCAAGATAAAATTATTTTGCCCTGCTTGTGAAGAGTGAGTTTTTAATTCTGAACCGCCAGGGAATTAATTTATATCTCCCCTCGAAATTCATTCCTACTCTTGCACTTTCTATAATATTTTTTTGAGGAATAAGTTCTGCATCTTCAATCCATATTTTTTCCCCTGTCAACGAAATGCCTGTGTGTTTTGTTGTAAACCCGAGACATTGGGAAACTAAACCCGGGCCCGCTCCTAAAGAAGTTTTAAATATATTTCCTTTTCTTCTTTCTAAAATGAATTCAATTCCATCCACTGGTTCTATTGCCCGGATGAGAATTGCATGCGGATTGTTTTCACCATGAGTGATCACATTAAATAAATTATGAATTCCATAGCATATATAAACATAAGTTACACCCCCTTCAGCATACATTATTTTAGTACGGTCTGTAAATCTTCCATTATAAGCATGGCAACCTCTGTCTTCTGGTCCGCAATATGCTTCTGTTTCGCAAATAATTCCGCTTGTAAGTTTTCCATTAATATTTGAAACTAATTTTTTACCCAATAGCTCCCTGGCAATTTTAACGGTATCGGTTCTTATATAAAATTCTTTATTTAATTTCACCTTTTTTAATTACGCTGCTAAGATAAAATGCAAAAGGGAAAATTATATTTGATACCAACTATTTTAAATGCAGAAGCATTGCATGTAATTCCAGCATATGTTCATACTATCACAGGAGAATTGAAAGTATTCTTTGTCGAAAATGAAAAAACTGCAAGACGATATTTAAGGAAAACTGGATATGACAAACCATTTGATGAAATAACTATTTTACCACTTAGTGAACATACAGCAGAGATTGAATATGCAAGCTATATTAATTATTTACAGCAAGGAAATAGCTGCGGTTTACTGAGCGAAGCGGGTGTACCTGCAGTTGCCGATCCTGGCTCCGGCTTCATAAAATTATGTCATTTAAATACAATCCAGGTTATTCCCTTAGTCGGCCCATCATCAATTATTCTTGCGTTGATGAGCAGCGGGTTAAATGGACAGCAATTTTCTTTTCACGGATATTTACCTGTTAAACAACCTGATAGAAATAATAAAATTCAGCAAATTGAATTAAAAGCCAAATCAGGAGAAACACAAATATTTATTGAAACGCCATACAGGAATAATTCTATGATAAATGATATTCTGCAAACATGTAATGCATCAACCTTATTTTGTATTGCAAGTGATTTAACCGGCACAAAAGAATTTATACAAACTAAAACAGTGGCTGACTGGAAAAAAAATAAACCTTCTCTTGAAAAAATCCCTACTATATTTTTACTGGGTAATGCGTAATTTCGCTGTATGATAATTATTCAGCAAACACTTGTGAGCGATGAAGTAATGGATAATGATTTTGTATGCAATCTGAATGCATGCAAAGGAGGTTGTTGTGTAGAGGGCGATGAAGGGGCATTGTTAGAGGAGTCAGAAATAAAGATGCTGGAAAAGGTTTACCCGAAAGTAAAACCTTATCTAACAAAAGATGGAATTAAAGCAATTGAAAAACAGGGATATTATATTACAAATAAAGAAGGAGAATTAAAAACTCCATTAATTAACAACGGACCCTGTGCTTACATATATTACAACGAAGGAGTTGCATTATGCGGAATTGAGAAAGCATACCGTGAAAAGAAAATTAAATGGCAAAAACCCATTAGCTGTCATTTATATCCTATACGGATTACAAAGGTTGGAGAATATGATGCACTGAATTACGAGCGGTGGAAAATTTGCAGACCCGCATGTAAGAATGGAAAGGAATTAAATGTTCCTGTTTTCAGGTTTGTGAAAGATGCACTGATAAGAAAATACGGGAAAGAATATTATCGGGATATGGAAGCGACCTATGAGTATCGAAACAAAAGTGAAAGATCAGAAGTCATGATTTAAAGTTTTATTTACTTAATTTATTTTCTGATTTCAAATCCATTTACATTATCTGATATATATTCTTCTGCATAAACATCTATCACTTCAGCCATTGGCGGTCCCTGCCGGCACCATTCAATAAATTTATTAATGTTTTCATTTTCACCAACCGCATATGCAATAACATTTCCATCAGCATCGTTTCTTATCCATCCGGTAATATTTAATGTATCTGCAATTTGTTTTGCGCTTGCACGGTAAAATACCCCCTGCACTTTTCCTGTTATTTTTATCCTTCTATGGAGGATCATTTTAATTTTTCTTTTAGTTCAAATATTTTGGCGATATGATGATCATCATGTTCAGCAACAAAATATGCCATATCAATCACCCGCATTTGCTTTTGTAATCTTGGATGTAATGAGGTTTTAATTAAATCATCATCACTGAATTTTAATAATTTAGAAATAAATTCTTTCCTTACAACATGTAATTCATTTAAAATATCATCAATATTTTTTGCGTTATGATTTGCCTGCTCGGTTTTTATGTTTAATCCATCCCATGCACTTAAAACAGTTGCGTTATTTCTGAAATCAATAATTCTTGCACTATGTAATTCTTCCAGATCAATTAAATGACCAATGTGTTGCTGAATGCTCCACTTATTATTTATCTGCTGTATTAATTTTTGTTGAGAAATGTTTCGTGTAATGAATTTAATTATTGCATAAACCCCCTGTAATCTTGCAATAATTACAGGAAACATTCCTGCCGGAAAATCGAAATTAAAACTTCTTGAAGTCCAGTTTACCTGCTCCATACTTTTATTTTATCAATTTTAAAATTAATTAATTTTAGACAAACACCTTACCTTCGCCACATGCATAAAACAGATTTTCTTGTTATTGGCTCTGGCATCGCAGGATTGACGTTTGCATTAAAAACTGCAAAAAAATTTCCGGATAAAACAATAACAATTATTACCAAAGCCGAAGAGGAAGAAACAAATACTAAATATGCGCAGGGGGGCATTGCAGCTGTGTGGGATTTTGAAACGGATAGTTATGATAAACATATTAGTGATACTTTAATTGCTGGAGATGGCTTGTGTAAAAAATATATTGTTGAAATTGTTGTGAAAGAAGGACCGGAAAGAGTAAAAGAAATAATTAATTGGGGGGCTGATTTTGATAAAACAACAGCGGGTGAATATCATCTTGGAAAAGAAGGGGGACACAGTGAAAACCGTGTATTGCATTTTAAAGATATTACCGGAAAAGAAATTGAAAAAACATTAATTGATGAAGCAAATACACTAAAAAATATTTCTGTCTTTACACATCATTTTGTAATTGATATTATTACACAACATCATCTTGGAAGAATTGTTACAAGGCATACCCCTGATATAACATGTTTTGGTGTGTATGTATTAAATAAAAAAAATAAATCTATTGAAAAAATAATTTCAAAAATTACGGTAATGGCAAGCGGTGGTGCCGGACAGGTTTATAAAAACACAACAAACCCTTTAATAGCAACCGGTGATGGAATGGCGATGGTATACCGTGCAAAAGGACGAATTGCGAATATGGAGTTTGTACAATTCCATCCAACATCATTATATCAGCCCGGTATTTCTCCATCGTTTTTAATTACTGAAGCAGTAAGAGGTGCGGGAGGAATTTTGCGCACAACGGATGGGAAAGAATTTATGCAAAAATATGATGAAAGGAAAAGTTTAGCGCCGAGAGATATTGTAGCAAGAGCAATTGATAATGAAATGAAAATAAGAGGAGATGATTTTGTGTATTTGGATTGCGCTCCGATTAATCGTGAAGAACTTTATGCTCATTTTCCAAATATTTACTCAACATGTAAATCTATCGGAATTGATATAGCGAAAGATATGATACCTGTTGTTCCGGCTGCGCATTATATGTGCGGAGGAATTATGGTTGACGCCCAGGGAAATTCAACTATTAAAAATTTATATGCCTGTGGCGAATGTTCATCAACAGGATTACACGGTGCAAACCGACTTGCAAGTAATTCGTTACTGGAGGCATTAGTTTTTGCACACAGAATTTATTTAGATGTAATTAATAAAATAAACTTTATTGAATACACACAAAATATTCCCGACTGGAATGCTGAGGGCACAAACGACCCAAAAGAAATGGTGATGATAACGCAAAGCATAAGGGAATTAAAAGAAATCATGACAAATTATGTTGGTATAGTGCGCAGTGATGATAGATTAGAAAGAGCTTTAATAAGATTACATTTATTATATGAAGAAACAGAAAAAATGTATGAAACCACTACGATCTCTCCACAGTTGTGTGAATTGAGAAATTTAATTACAGTTGGTTTTTTAATTACAAGGGGTGCAAAAGGAAGAAGGGAAAGCAGAGGGTTACATTATACCACAGATTATCCGGAAAGATCTTTATGGGCAGAAGATTCTTTATTTTAAATTAATATTGATAAAAAAATAATTACTTTAAAAATTTATCTTTGCACACAACATTGCAACCTCCTCGATTTTTATATTATTTAATTGACATGTATCGCATGTTTATTACAGTTACATGTATTTTTATCTGTAATAATTTGGCTGCACAATATTGTATTGATGATCGCTTTGATGTAAGTCTATTTGACTCAACTGAAATAGAAATATTATCTGATATTCCATATGGTGAAGCAATTAATTTTGAAGGCGATCTTCAAACACTGTTATTAGATATTTATCACCCTGTACAGGAACTGGATGAACTTGAAAAAAAACCATTAATTGTTTTTGTACATGGCGGGGGGCTAACCGGTGGAGGCAAAACATCAGAAGGAGCAATTATATTAGGAAAATATTTTTCCGAAAGAGGGTTTGTTTATAGCTCAATAGATTATCGTACCGGGTGGGATCAAGCAGATAATTGTCAGGGTGATACGGTTAGTTTGCAATTAGCATTGTACCGTGCATTGCAGGATACAAAAGCCGCTATTCGTTTTTTAAAAGAATATGCAGATGAATATAACATTGATACAAATTATATTTTTCTTGCAGGCAATAGTGTTGGCTCGACCTTAATATTATATTCAGCTTATGCAAGGCAGGAAAATTTTCCGCAGTATTTATATGAAGCACTTGGAAGCCTTGACAGTTCAGGAAATGATTTATTTCATCATAAAATAAACATTGCAGGAATTATTGCAAAAGCTGCAGGTGTACAATTAATGGATGTATTTAATAATGATATTATCCCTGTTCAATTTTTTCATGGCACTTGCGATCACATTGTTCCATACATGGAAGGTTCGCTGTATTCCTGTGATGCACCTTTTCAATATCCTCATTATAACGGAAGCTGGAATATGGCAAATTATTTAAAGGAACGATCCGTACCTTATCAATTATACACGAATGAGGGAGAAGATCATAGCGCTGTGGAAGATGATACCCTCACATTATATTCAGCTAATTTTTTAAAAACAATTTTATGTGATGAGCTCGATTTGGAAACACGGTATTACAGGTTTAACAATGGTGGTTGTGTAACTTCTTCCAGGGAAGAGTTTTCTGTAACATCTTATCCGAATCCGTTTCAGGATATTATAAATCTTACAGTTAAAGGCGGAGTTAATGATAATATTAATTTTGAATTATTCACATACACAGGTCAGAAGGTTTTTAGTGATGAGCAATCTTTTTCCCCCCCACAAACAAATTACACTTTATCACTTGAAGGAAGAACATTCAGCAATGGTTTTTATTTATTGCGAATGTCGGGTGAAGGAATTGAAAAAACAATTTCTTTGTACATGCAGAAATAAGTATTAACCTTCAGACTGTTTTTTTAGCATTGCATATAATTTTGCATAGCGCATAAATACGCCGACTGCCGCAAGTGAGCAAATAATAAATCCTGCAATTCCATCTAAAAAACCAAGATCAATAATATAATGTTTAAAAAAACGAAATGCAGGTTTAATTACAAAATGGAATAA
>JACMJP010000355.1 GCA_014380545.1 Chitinophagales bacterium
AATACAACCACACTTCCTGTTAATCATCTTGCAGCAGGGCAGTACACAATTAAATTAATAAGCGGCGATAAATTCGCAGTAAATACTTTTGTAAAACAATAAAACAAAAATACTTCATTAAAAAAGTGTACGCATGTAAAATATGCTGTGCACTTTTTTTATTTCGGGAATAACTTACCACCTTCGGAATAACAGCAGGCACATTAACTGCACTGCAAACATTAATAAATAATTATGCATTGCTTGTTCCCGGCCCCCGCACAGCCTTAACCGAAACAGCAGAAGTCACAGCAGCAATACAACTCATATTAAACGATACAGATAAATTACTCCTAACAAGAGTTGATAATCTTGTGCAAACATATAAATCCACAAGTGCAGCCTTCGTAAATCAATATAAAAATGCAAGAAAAATTGTTGATCCACCCGCCACAAAAAGAGCATTCTCAGTAAATGTAAAAGATAATGTAACAGCAGAAGCAATTGCCAATGTTACACTCACCATTCAGCCAGGCGCAATAATAAAAATAACATCGCAAAAGGAAAATGCAGTTTTAAATAATCTTGCAGCAGGCGCTTACACATTAACTATAGAAAAGCCCGGTTATATAACTCAAACAATTAATTTTAATATCATAGCAAATGAAACCACGAAGCTTAGCATTTTATTAGTTTCTGCTCCGTAATGAGTATAAAATGAAAATTAAAAAACAGGGAAATCATCCCTGTTTTTTATATTATATATTAATTTTACGCATGCTCAATCTTGAAGATGTAAGAGAATATTGTTTGAAGAAGAAAGGAGTAACAGAAGAATTTCCATTCGACAGTGAAACACTTGTGTTTAAAGTTTCAGGAAAAGTATTTTTGCTTACAGGCCTGTCATCCTCGCCGTTTCGTTTTAATGTAAAGATGGATCCCGGTCTTATTCCCGCATATCGGGATAAATATCCTGATGTACAACCCGGTTATCACATGAATAAAAACCATTGGAATACCGTAAATGCAACAAATAAAATTTCAAAAAAAGAATTGTTGTGGATGATAGATCATTCTTATGAAATGGTAATAAAAGGGTTGACAAAAAAAGATAGGGAAAAATTAAATAGATCAACCTGACAATTACTGCAAATAAAACAAACAGCAATGCAGCAGATAGCTATTTTATACGAAGACAACCATCTTATTGCAATAAATAAAAAATCAGGTGAAATTTCACAGGGCGACAAAACAGGTGATTCTCCTCTCGGAGACACGGTAAAACATTACCTGAAAGAAAAATACAAGAAACCCGGCAATGTCTATCTTGGTGTTGTGCACCGGCTTGATCGGCCTGTGAGTGGTGTAATTCTTTTTGCTAAAACCGGGAAAGCAGCCACCCGTATGAGCAATAAATTGCGGGACCGTGAGATACAAAAAACATATTGGGCTGTTGTAAAAAATAAACCGCCTGAAATAGAAGCAACAATTACACATTACTTAATTAAAAATGAAAAGCTCAATAAAAGTTTTGCGTATAAGCAGGAAAAACAAAATACAAAAATTGCAAAACTTCACTATAAATTAATTGCTTCCATAAACAATTATTACCTGCTGGAAATAAAACCTGAAACAGGAAGGCACCATCAAATAAGGGTGCAGATTGCTGCAATAGGTTGCCCGATTAAAGGAGATATTAAATATGGTTTCGACAGAACAAACACCGACGGATCAATTCATTTACATGCAAGGCAAATTGAATTTATGCACCCGGTTAAAAATGACCCCGTAAGTATTTTTGCTGATCCCCCAAATGATATTATATGGAATGCTTTTGCAGAAAGCATGAAAGTTAATATGCGTTGAATTAAATCAGAGAGGAAAAAGAATTATTTTTTCTTGCTCTTAATATTGATGTAGTGAATTCCCACGCTTATAGCGGCAAAACCATTTCTTGACATGCTATATTCATTTGCAGGAGTTGAGATAATGGGATCCTGTCTTGTTGCCTCTGCATTCACATCCATGAAGCCCATGTATAGTTTTAATGCGGGTGTTATGTATATATTTTTATTTAAATAAATATCTACGCCAATATCAGCATGCACTCCAATATCAAGCGATGAAAAATATTTCTCCGGTTCTTCAATCTCAGGCGTAGCAGCAAAAGCAATAACATTTTGTTCAGGGCTCATAGAAGCATCCACTAATTCCACACTGCCGTTTGCATCCATATCAGCTTCATAATATTGATCAGCGCTTAATAATATTCCAACAGAGGGGCCAAGCATTGCATGCAATTCTATTTTATCTTTTTTTTCTTTTGTAGTTTGAAATCTGAATAAAAGAGGTACCTGCAAATAATTTAATTTAATATGCCTGTAAGTATCCACCTTCGGTGATTTACCGGTTATTGAATCAACAGGTCCAAAATCACGAATGCGATCAAAATAATTTTGACCCATCATCACAAAATTTACCTCTGCCTCTGCGCCCATATTCTCTGTAAAATTATAGCCGGCTTCAATTCCTGCAAGCCCGCCAAATTTCAGTTCATAATCCATTTCTGTAATACCATAATTATTCTGGTTAAATATCCATGCATTATTAAAAGCCAGGTTTACACCTGCATGAAAGCCTGCTTGCGAAAAAACCGTATGCGTTAAAAGAGAAAAGGTGGCAAAGAATAAAAATTTTTTCATACACAAGATTAAATATTGATGCAAGTTAGGGTAAAAAAATTATGCCCATTGTAAAAATAACATTTTGATATGCATTCAGTGTATGCATAAGAAAGTTAAGATAACCAATTATATTCGCTCCATGAAAAAACTCCTTATAGTATGGAAATACCTTTTGTATAAAATATCAGCAAAAACAAAATATGATGTACATTCTCCTTTTGTATATAATTTTATTGCGGATGTTCTGGAGGATAAAAAACCATTTTATGCATTTGAAGAAATTGAAATGCTGCGGATATATTTAAAGCACAGTGATCATGTAATACATGTAGAAGATTTTGGTGCAGGTTCACATACCATGCAAAATCCTGAAAGAAAAATTTCTGATATTGCAAGATCAAATCTCATAAGTAAAAAATTTGGCGAGTTATTGTTCAGGATAATAAATTATTATAATCCGATAAAAATCCTTGAATTTGGAACATCATTCGGTATCAGCACTCTATATCTTGCAAAAGCAAACAGCAATGCAAAGGTTGTAACATTAGAAGGCAGCGAAACCATAGCAGAGATTGCAACGAAAAATTTCAAAAAAACAGGTTGTAGTAATATTCATCTTTTTGCAGGCGAATTTTCACACACACTTCCCAATGCAATTAATACATTAAAGCAACTTGATTTTATTTTTATTGATGGTAACCATCGCAAAAAACCAACCTTAAAATATTTTACCAATTGTTTACCATATTGCACAGATAACAGCATTTTTGTTTTTGACGATATACACTGGAGTTCAGAAATGGAGGCAGCATGGAAAGAAATTCAGCAACATCCTTCCGTAACTTTATCCATTGATCTTTTTTTCAAGGGAATTATTTTTATGCGTAAAGATTTTCACCACAAGCAACACTTCACATTGCGTTTCTCATAAATATCTGTTGGAACTATTCATCTTGTATAGCGATTAAATGCTACATTTGCACCTCATTTTTCAGGCAATACATCAAGCGGGCCTGCCCGCTTAAGCACAGCAAGGCGGGTGTGGTGAAATTGGTAGACATACCAGACTTAGGATCTGGCGCCGCAAGGCATGGGGGTTCGAGTCCCTCCACCCGCACTAAAAATTATAAATTATAGAATAGTGAATATTACCGTAGAACAATTAGGCGACCAACACAGGATTCTTAACATTGAGATCACAAAAGAGGATTACAAACCGGCGTTCGACAAACAAATAAAGGAACTCGGAAAAAAAATACAAATGCCCGGGTTCCGGGTTGGTCATACTCCTATTTCAATTGTTCAAAAAAAATTTGGAGATTCAGTACTTGCAGAAGAATTAAATAAAATTGTGAATGAACAGTTAGGAAATTATTTAAAAGAAAACAATGTGTCCATATTGGGTGATGCAATACCTGTTCGGGATGAAAGACTGGAATTGGTTTACAGTGAACCCAGGGATTATATTTTTTCTTATGAAATTGGAATTCAGCCAAAAATTGATCTTGAGGCAAATCTGAATAAAGAAAAAACTTTTACCCGTTATCGCATTCCCGCAAAAGAAGAAGAAATAAATCAGGAATTGGAACGCCTTCAAAAAAGATATGGTATTAGGGAGGATGTTGAAGTTGCAGAAGAAGGTGATGTAATTTATGTGCACCTGCAGGAATTAAATGATGATGGAACAATGAAGGAAAATGGCATACATGCACATTCATTTTTTAACCATGAAATGCTTACTGATGAAGGCCTAAAAATATTTAAAGATGTTAAAAAAGATTTCGCTCAAAATATAGATGATATCTTTTCCGTCTTCAAAGGAGATAAAAAACATGTAGCGAAAAATGTGCTGATGCTTGAAAATACGGATGATGAAGTTGTAAATGCAATTAATCCTAAATTTGAATGTAAGGTTGAACGCATCTCAAAATTAATTCCGGCAGCAATTGATGATAAATTCTTTAATGAAGTTGTAAAAGAATATGGTGAAGTGGAAGATGAACAACAATTGCGCAATAAAATAAAAGAAGTAATTGAAGGTTATAATGATCGAAGTACAGAAGTGAGTTTAGAGAATGATATCTTTAAATATTTAAGCGAAACTACAAATGTTGAATTACCTGATGCATTTTTGCGCAATTGGTATAAAAGAACATTGGATAAGGAAGTGAGTGATGAAGAGTTTGACAATTTATTTACAAAATTTATCAACCAGTTAAAACAATCGCTCATCTTTCAGAAAGTACAAAAGGAACATGGCATTGATGTGCAGAAAGAAGAAATAATACAGGAAGCATTTGAAACTGTAAAAGTAAGTTATGGTCACCTGGGTGATGAATTGGTAAATTACGTTGCAAAAAATAACTTACAGGATAAAAATTTTATAGAGAACATGCAGGACAGAATAATGCAAAAGAAATTTTTTGAAGCATTAAAAAATTATGTAACGATAGAAGATCAGCCGATAACACTCGAAGAATTTCAAAAATTAAACAAAAAAGAAGAAGCATATGCAGAATAACGAATTTAAAAAATATGCCGTTAAACATCTCGGCATGAGCAGCGCAAAACTTGAAAGTTACATGAACGTATCAAGTACCGGTGTAACCAATTTCACTCCTTATATTATTGAAGAACGCCAATTAAATGCGCAGGCAATTGATGTATTTTCAAGATTAATGATGGATCGTATCATTTTTCTCGGAACAGGAATAGATGATTATGTTTCAAATGTTATACAAGCTCAATTACTTTTCCTTGATTCAGTTGATAATAAAAGAGATATTCAAATCTATATAAACAGCCCGGGCGGGATTGTGTATTCAGGTTTGGCAATTTATGATACTATGCAATATGTAAATCCTGATGTTTCAACTATCTGCACTGGTATCGCAGCTTCTATGGCTGCAGTGCTAATGTGTTCAGGCACAAAAGGAAAACGTTCGGCACTTCCGCATGCGAGGGTTATGATACATCAGCCAATGGGCGGTGCACAAGGTCAGGCAAGTGACATGGAAATTTCATTACGGGAAATTATTAAGTTAAAAAAAGAACTATACGCTATTATAAGCAACCATTCAGGCACAGAATACGACAAAGTAGAAAAGGACTCTGATCGTGACTACTGGATGACTGCCCAGGAAGCCAAAGATTACGGGATGGTAGATGAAGTGGTAGGTCGTAACCCTCGCAAAAACCAATAAATGAAAAAAAAAGAAACCCAGCATTGTTCATTTTGCCTTCGTGAAAAAGACGAAGTGAACATTCTTATCGCAGGGCAGGAAGGTCACATTTGTGAAAACTGCATTGCACAGGCTCAGCAACTAATGGAAGAGGAGCTTAACCAGGGGCAGAAAAAATATAAGTTTAGCCTGCAGGCTTCTATGAAGCCTAAAGCGATAAAAGAATATTTGGATCAATATGTTATCGGGCAGGATGAAGCTAAAAAAATTCTTGCCGTTGCAGTTTACAATCATTACAAAAGATTAAATCAAAAAACACAGGATGATGTGGAGATTGAAAAATCAAACATTATCATGGTGGGCGAAACAGGTACCGGAAAAACATTATTGGCAAAATCCATTGCAAAATATTTGAATGTACCTTTTGCTATTGTTGATGCCACAGTATTTACGGAAGCCGGATATGTAGGTGAAGATGTTGAGAGTATATTATCGAGATTATTACAGGTCTGCAATTATGATATTAATGCCGCTGAAAAAGGAATTGTATATATTGATGAGATAGATAAAATTGCAAGAAAAACTGATAACCCTTCTATAACAAGAGATGTTTCAGGAGAAGGTGTGCAGCAGGCATTATTAAAAATGCTGGAAGGAACAGAAGTATTGGTTCCGCCACAGGGAGGAAGAAAACACCCTGAACAAAAAATGGTGAAGGTGAATACGCAAAATATTTTATTTATTTGCGGAGGAGCTTTTGACGGAATTGATAAAATAATTGCAAGAAGAACTGCAACACACATGATCGGTTTCAAACATAAAGAAAACGAAATAAAAACAGATAAAAATAATTTACTGCAATATCTTTCGCCGCAGGATCTTAAGGGATTTGGTTTAATACCTGAATTAATTGGCCGATTGCCTGTACTTGCGCATCTTGATCCGCTTGATAAACATGCATTGCGGGAAATATTAACCGAACCAAAAAATGCGATTGTAAAACAATACAAACAATTATTTATTCTCGAAGGAATTGAACTTCAATTTGAAAGTGACGTATTCGATTTTATTGTTGAAAAAGCAATTGATTTCAAACTGGGAGCAAGGGGATTGCGTTCAATTTGTGAAGCACTATTAACAGATGCAATGTTTGATCTGCCTTCAAAAACGAATGTAAAAGAATTTACACTTACATTAGATTACGCAGAAGAAAAATTTAAAACTTCAAAACTGAATAAATTAAAAGTTGCCAGTTGACTACAGAAAATTAAGTATAACATATAATCCGAAAGAGTTGTTTAAAAGAAACAACTCTTTTTTTATTTTAATAAATAAGAAAAAAGTTTGTTTCCCGTTAATACAGATTATGTTTGCAAATCAGAAATTATTCCTCTGTTTTATTTTTTCTTTCATTACACATTTTCTTTATGCGCAGAAATACATTACCGCAGGAGGTGTACGCATGAGCAAGAATGAAGTGGGTTTAACCCTGCAACAACACATTGTTGAAACCGTAACTCTTGAAGGACTTGCTATTGTTAATGCAAATGAATACTATTTTTCTGCTTTGATCGAAAAACATAATAAGATATTATGGGGAGAAGGATTTAATTCCTATTTCGGGGCAGGACCCAGGTATGGAGTTTACAGAAACGATACAGCGTATTATGGTGCTGATTTTATTTTTGGTGTGGAATATAAAATGTTATTATTTCCTGTTGTGCTTTCAGCAGATATAAAACCCGGCTTTAGAATAGAGCAGGATAAATGGTTTGAACTTGGTGTTGGTGTTTCTTTTCGTTATATTTTTAATAAAGAAAAAAGAAATAAATTGTTTGACGGAAAGAAAAAGAAAAAAGATTAATGTTTCCTTTACTTGTTTAGTAAATAAAACAGGAATTCCATTTCTGAAACTCCTGCTTTATCTTTCCTATCCAAAAAATTTCACCACTCACCACTCACCA
>JACMJP010000356.1 GCA_014380545.1 Chitinophagales bacterium
GTAACGCCATCGAAGTCTATTTTACAACTTCCCTGCAGCATAAAAAGGCGTTCCAATTCATCGCAATGTTCTTCTTCCACAAATGCTCCGGGCTTTCCCCAAGCTATATATGTAACAATATTATTTGTTTTAGAAAATTCAGTCATATATAAGGCATCATTACCTTCAGGCTTTTCTATTTGGTTACATTTCAAATATTCGAACCAGTCGTTTATTTTTGAATCAGGAGATAAAATAAATGGTAAGCCATTTTCTTTTGCTTCTTCGGCATATATACTATCAAAAATATTTTGTTTTATGTGAGGGGCTGGTTTTATATTTCCTTCAACATACTTATTCAAAGAGTTTTCAATAGAAGCTATTTCATCCTTAATAACAGGATGTTCGCTGGCAAATTGTTCAATAAGATCTTTTTCCTGTTCAGAAACAACTCCTAAACAATACAGTTCCAATAAACCACTTTCTATTATATTCTGTACATTCATATTTAGTACATTATTTATATTGCATCAATATATTCCTGAATATTTTTTTTGTTTCACTGATGTCTATATTTAAAATATGTGCTGCCTCCTGTATGGATTTGCCTTCAGAGACTAATAAAGTCATCAATTTATCCTCTACAGTCTGCATGTTATCTACGGAAACATTAGACTTTAAGTTTTTGTCAATGTTTTTAATAAAATGCCTGGAGATAGCCAGTAACCAGCCCAAAACATTTCCCTCTATATTTTGAATTTCTTTATAAGCTTCTTTAAATGTATCGCATAAAATGGCATCTGCTATTTTTTGGTCAACAATATTTTTACAGATCATGCTATATACTATCATTGAATATCTTTCGTACATCTGTTTTAAGGCGGCCGCAGGGTTGCTTTTGGCAAGATCCCTAAAAACTAATTGGTCCGTATCAATTGCTGCGGGTATCATAGATATCTGTTTCAAATATAAACATTCCTACCAATCAAGACAGATCAATCTTTCTTGCTGCGGATATGAGGATAAATTAATGTTTGCGAATCAACCCATGTTATAATTTTACACTCATATGATAAACCGCTAACCGGATGAAAATAAACAAAATACTTGTCGCTAACCGTGGAGAAATAGCTATCAGGGTTTTAAGGGCCGCAACTGAATTAAGAATAAGAACTGTTGCTGTATTTACTTATGAAGACCGATATTCGTTACATCGTTATAAAGCAGATGAAGCATATCAAATTGGAAAAGACAATGAGCCATTAAAACCGTATTTGGATATTGAAGAAATAATTCGTGTAGCAAAAAGAGAAAGTGCTGATGCAATTCATCCTGGTTATGGGTTTTTAAGTGAAAATGTTCAATTTGCGAAAAGATGTCGTGAAGAAAAAATAATTTTCGTTGGTCCGTCACCGGAAATCATGGAGCAGCTTGGTGATAAGATTGCTGCTAAAAAAGTTGCTGTTGAAACAAATGTTCCAATTATTCCTGACAATGAAAAAGAGTTATCTTCTGTTGAAATTGCATTGAGTGAGGCAAAAAAAATTGGTTATCCTGTTATGCTAAAAGCTGCGGCAGGTGGTGGTGGAAGAGGAATGCGCCGAGTGTATAACAGTGATGATTTACAAAACGCATTTTCTGAAGCAAAAAGAGAAGCAAAGAATGCGTTTGGTGATGATACTATTTTCATTGAAAAATTTATTTCCCGTCCTAAACATATTGAGGTCCAAATTCTCGGAGATCAATATGGAAACATTGTGCATTTATTTGAAAGGGATTGTTCCTTACAAAGGAGATTTCAGAAAGTTGTTGAAATTGGTCCTGCTCCTAATTTAAGACAGGAAACAAAAGATAAATTATTTGAATATGCTTTGCGTTTGGCAAATCATGTAAAATATGATAATGCCGGAACTGTGGAATTTCTTGTTGATGAATTTGAAAATATTTATTTTATTGAAGTAAATCCCAGAATACAGGTTGAGCATACAGTAACAGAGCAAATTACAGGAATTGATATCGTGCGTTCGCAAATTTTAATTGCAAGCGGGCATGCATTAAATTCTTCAGGTATATTAATTAACAGCCAGGATGATATTACCTGCAATGGTTTTGCAATTCAATGCAGAATTACAACTGAAGATCCGCAGAATGATTTTAAACCAGATTACGGAACCATCATTGCTTATCGTAATGCCGGCGGTTTCGGTATCCGTATTGACGAAGGAAGCAGTTATGCTGGTGTAAAAATTTCTCCATTCTTTGATTCAATGCTTGCAAAAATTACAGCAAGCGGAAGAACATTTAAAGGAACAATTCAAAGATTACATCGCACATTAACGGAATTCAGGATTCGTGGAGTAAAAACAAATATTTCTTTTTTGGAAAATATTTTAATGCACGATGATTTTCAGGAAGGAAATATTACTGTGAATTTTCTTGAAGAACATCCTGAAGTATTTCAATTTCCGAATAAACAGGACAGGGGAACAAAAATATTAAAATATCTTGCTGATGTATGTGTGAACGGAAACCCCGATATAAAAATAATTGATACAAATAAAAAATTTATCACCCCAAGGATTCCTGATTATAATAAAGTATCTGGTTTCTCAAAAGGAACCAAAGATATTTTAAATGAATTAGGTCCCGAAAAATTTTCGAAATGGCTGAAAGAAAATAAAACAATTCAATTTACGGATACTACTTTCAGAGATGCGCATCAAAGTTTATTGGCTACAAGATTTCGCACAATAGATATGATGAAAGTTGCTGAAAGTTTTGCAAAAAATCATCCTCAGGTGTTTTCTATGGAAGTTTGGGGCGGAGCAACTTTTGATGTTGCTTTAAGATTTTTACATGAAGACCCATGGAAACGTTTGCAATTATTCCGGGAAGCAATTCCGAATATTTTATTGCAAATGCTTATAAGAGGTAGCAATGCGGTTGGCTATACTGCATATCCTGATAACCTTGTTGAGAAATTTATTGAAGAAGCAGGGAAAAACGGAATGGATATTTTCAGAATATTTGATTCACTGAATTGGGTTGACAGTATGCGGGTGAGCATAAAAGCCGTAAGAGAAAGAACAAATGGAATAGCTGAAGCTGCAATAAGTTACACCGGTGATATTTTAGATCCGAAAAGACCTAAATTTAATTTGCAATACTATCTTGATCTTGCTAAAAAATTAGAGGATGCAGGAGCACATATCCTTGCAATAAAAGATATGGCGGGTTTATTAAAACCATATTCCGCCGAATTATTAATTACTGAACTAAAAAAATCCATTGACATTCCAATTCATTTACACACACATGATACAAGCAGTATTCAAAGTGCGATGTATTTAAAAGCAATTGAAGCAGGTGTTGATATTATTGATGTGTGTTTGGGAAGTATGAGCGGGTTAACATCTCAACCGAATTTTGAAAGTATTGTTGAAATGCTGCGCAATACAAAATATGCTGCTGATTTTAATATTCAATCATTAAATGAATTTTCTGATTACTGGGAAGATGTGCGGGAAATTTATTATCCCTTTGAGAGCGGATTAAAGGCCGGAACTGCACAGGTATATAAACATGAAATTCCGGGCGGGCAATATTCTAATTTAAAACCACAGGCAAATAGTTTGGGATTAGGAGATAAAATGCCAGAAATAAAAAAGGCTTATGAGGATGTGAATGATCTGTTTGGAGATATTGTAAAAGTTACGCCATCAAGTAAAATTGTGGGAGATATGGCCATGTTCATGGTGACAAATAAATTAAGCAAAGAAGATATTTTTACAAAAGGAGAAATACTTTCATTTCCACAAAGTGTAATTTCTTTTTTTAAAGGAGATATTGGTCAGCCTGATGGAGGGTTCCCTGAAGAATTACAGAAAATAATTTTAAAAGATATTCAGCCGTATAAAGATTTGCCAAATGCACATTTATCTCCTGTTGATTTTGATAAAGAGTTTGAAGCATTTAAAAATAAGTTTGATAAAAGATTATCATTTCTTGATTTTCTGAGTTATAAATTTTATCCGAAAGTATTTGAAGAGTATTATATTCATAACAAAGAGTATGGCGTTGTAAGTGTAATTCCATCACAGTATTTCTTTTTCGGATTAAAGCAAAATGAAGAAGCGCTTATTGAGATTGATAAAGGAAAAAGTATCATGGTTCGGTTGTTGAATATTCTAGAACCTGATGAAAATGGGAATCGTTCTGCATTCTTCCGCCTGAACGGACAAACAAGAACTATTGAAGTAAAAGATAAAAACATTGTTGTAAAAAAAGTATCGCATAAAAAAGTAAGCAGTGAAAATGAAATTGGCGCTCCGTTGCAGGGTATGTTAAGTAAAATATTTGTGAAAGAAGGTGATATTGTAAAAAAGAACCAGCCTTTATTTGTTATTGAAGCAATGAAAATGGAAAGTACAATAACAGCAACGAAAGATGGAGGAATAAAAAAGATAATTTTACAGGATCAAACGTTAGTGGAGGCAGATGATGTTGTTCTGGAATTAAATAATGACTAAATTATGAGAATATGATACATAAAAAATATATTTTGTTAAACATTTTACTACTTCTTATTATTTTCAGTTCCTGCACATCATTGCAACCTCTGCGGTATAACGGTTATGAAAATTTTAAAATTGAAGATGCCCAAACAGAACCCAAAATTAATGTTGATCTTAAATTGCATAATCCAAATGTTGTTGGCGCTACACTCAAAAAAATGAACCTGTCCATAACTATTGGTGATAAAATAGTAGGACAGGCAGGCATTGATGATAAAGTACGCATGAAAAAGAAGAGTGATTTTACTTTGCCGATACAAGTTGCAACTTCATTTACACAACTCGGCAATATTGTAAAACCCGGATTAGATGCGTTTCTAAACGATAAGGAAATTCCGTTTCATGTACAGGGGGAATTTACGATCACCAAATTCTGGATATTTAAAAAAACATTTGAGTTTGATTTTGCAGATGATGTGAGGCTGAAAGAACTTATTTCTTTTTAGGCATTTAATATTTATTCTTATATCTTCTTCAAATATTGAATAGGTACTGATACTTTTAATACCTGGTTAATTATTTCAATTCGCACAATAAAATGTTTTTCATTTTGTATCTCTATCAGCTCCCCCTCTACATCTTTTAAAGGGCCGAAAGTAATTTTCACTTTTTCTCCCTTTTCAAAATTATCCGTCTGTGCTTCAACATGAATACCTGTGTCTAAAAATATTTTTATTGTGTTAAGCTCTTCTTCCTTTATGGTGGCATATTTTTTTTCCTGTTTTACAAAACCCACTACTCCTTCTATCATCTTTACAGTTGTAAACTTTTCAGGGTTTATTTTCAGGAATATATATCCATTAAACAGTGGAACCTGTACTTGTTTTTTTCTATCGCTCCATTGTCGCACAACTTTTATTAAAGGAAGAAATACTTCTATTTTATTTTTTTCCAATCTTTCCTTAACCTTTTTTTCTGAACGGCTTCTGACATATAAAACATACCATCGCACCATTTCAGGATAAACAGGTGCAATCTTATTTTTCCATAAAATTTTTCCCATCAAATTCAAATATTTTTTTCAGAAAGATAAGAAGGTCTTAATGCGTAAATTCTCTCAATGATATCAACTACATTTTTTCCTTCTTCTGCAGATGTTGCAATTGGGGCTTTATTTTTCAAAACATCAATAACATTTTCAATAATGAA
>JACMJP010000357.1 GCA_014380545.1 Chitinophagales bacterium
AACATTTTCAGGCAATTCCTTTTCTACATCAGTATGTTTTCCCATTTGATGACTCAGGTGTGTGAGATATGTTTTTCCGGGTTTAATTTCTTCAATTACTTCCAGGGCTTCCTGTAAATTGAAGTGCGAAATGTGTTTTGTTTTGCGCAAGGCATTCAATACCAAAACTTCACTTCCTTTTATTTTTTCTTTTTCAATATCAGAAATAAAATTTGCATCAGTTATGTAAGTGAAATTATTTATTCTGAAACCATATACTTTCATATTCAAATGTTTTACTTCAACAGGAATAAATTTTACTTCTCCTATATTGAATGGATTATTTTCAAAACGGAATAATTTCATTTCAGGAATGCCGGGATATACTTTTTCTTCAAACACATAATGGTATTCCTTGCGAACTGCATGTTCAGTTTCTGCGGTCAAATAAATGTCCATTGGCTTTTGTTGAAAATAATTATATGCACGGATATCGTCCAAACCTGCAGTGTGGTCTTTATGCTGATGAGTTAACAGGATGGCATCAAGCTTTTTTACATTTTTCCGTAACATTTGCTGGCGGAAATCCGGGCCTGCATCTACTACAAATGTCTGATTGTTTATTTCAATTAATACAGAACACCTTAAGCGTTTATCTTTTGGGTCAGATGAATTACATACATTACAATCGCAACCGATCATCGGTACGCCACCGGAAGTTCCTGAACCGAGTATTGTAATTTTCACATTGTAATATTAATAATTACACAGGATTGAGTGCAATTATATTATATTGATGCATAAATTCCCGTGAAGATTCACTGAGGTTATTTTCATCTATTGGTAGCCGTGAAATAATTTCAAGTAAACTATTTGTGCGGGCATCAATATCAAAATACTTATTAATAACAATTACTTTCCTGGTTTCCAAAATACAATATCCGGCAATAAAATTTCCTTTTTCATACCTGAGAAGATATCCCGCTTCATTCAGCAGGGTTTCCACTTTTTTAAGATTCGCAGCCGTATATTTGAACATAATTTTACAATTGAATTGTAACAACACCAAAATTACGACCGTTGTTGTACAAACCAACTTATTTTTTTGAACGTATGAACAGGATTCTTTTTTTTATTTTTTTATGCACAAGTTTTTCACTGCAGGCACAAATTAAGCATGGTAAGGATGATGATCAATTCAGAATATTTGATGTTGGGTTGATAGCAGGATTTAATGCATCGCAGGTGGATGGTGATAATCTTGCAGGCTTTTATAAAATGGGTTTGAACACAGGGGGTGTTGCACATATTAATTTTAATGAGGACTGGAGTTTAAGTTTTGAAATTTTATTTACGCAGAAGGGTGCCCGCACAAGGCCTGATCCAGACGCAATAAATGTTTATAAACTTACAATGAATTATGCAGAGGTTCCTGTTGCAATAAATTATAATGACCAGAACAGGTTTATATTTTCCGCCGGATTAGGGTATGGAAGATTATTTAAGGTTGTGGAATTAATTAATGGTCTGGATAATAATAATGATGATGCCTTTTACAGCGATGAAGTAAGTTATCATTTTGGAGGTACAATTTTAATTGGAGAAGAAAAACATTTTGGGGTGAATTTCAGATATCAGGGATCTATTACCGCAGTAGGGCAATCACTAAATCCAACTCTTCCCGGTGCAATAAACAGATTGCTGAGCTTCCGGGGAATTTATTATTTCTGATAATAAGTTAATGAATAATAAGAGATGGGTTTGTATTGCAGTAAAAATAATAAGCAGATAGTTCTATTTATTTTTTTCGCTCATCATTCATTGCTCTTTACTCATTATCTTCATTCAAACAACCGCATGCTTCCTCCAGGCGGCATTTTCCCAATGTGCTTATATGCTTTATCGGTAGCTTCTCTTCCTCTTTGTGTGCGTTTAATGTAACCTTCCATAATAAGAAATGGCTCATATACTTCTTCCACAGTTTCGGCTTCTTCACCAACTGCAGTTGCAATTGTAGTTAAACCAACAGGGCCTCCATTAAATTTTTCTATAATTGTAGCAAGTATCAAATTATCCATTTCATCTAATCCGTGTTCATCAACATTTAATTGGTTTAGTCCGTATTTGGCAATTTCAATATCAATCATTCCATTGCCTTTCACCTGTGCAAAATCTCTGATCCTTCGCAATAAATTGTTTGTAATTCTCGGTGTTCCCCTGCTGCGCCTTGCAATTTCAAAAGCGCCCTCATCTGTAATTTTCGTATTTAAAATTTCTGCCGATCGCAAAATAATTTTATGCAATACTTCTGTTTTATAATATTCTATCCTTGATGTAATGCCAAAGCGGGAACGCAAAGGGGCACTTAACATACCTGTTCTTGTAGTGGCACCAACTAAAGTAAAGGGATTTAAATTAATTTGAATGCTCCTTGCATTTGGCCCGCTTTCAATTAATATATCAATTTTAAAATCTTCCATTGCCTGGTATAAATATTCTTCTACTACAGTGCTTAAGCGATGAATTTCATCAATAAATAAAACATCGTGTTCATTTAAGCTCGTAAGTAAACCAGCCAGGTCACCTGGTTTTTCAAGTACAGGTCCGGAAGTTATTTTAATTCCAACCTCTAGCTCATTTGCAATGATATAACTCAGGGTTGTTTTGCCTAAGCCCGGCGGGCCATGTAATAATACATGATCTAGTGCATCTCCTCTTTGTTTAGCGGCCTCAATAAATATTTTTAAATTATCAATGATCTTTTCCTGCCCAAAAAATTCAATAAATCCCTGCGGACGGAGAACTTTTTCAATTTCCTTCTCTGTAGTACTCATCAATTTGCCTGTTGCATCTAAATTCGGATTGCTCATTACACATAAAGGTAAAGAATAGTAAACGCCTGTAAATGGTATTATAAACAGTACAATTCATAACATTTTCCACAATTTGAGGATGGTTTACACAACATGTATGCATTTTATAATTCGTTTCTTTGTTTGTAATTTATTGATAACCAGAAATTTGATTTCGAATATTTTAATTGGCAGAATCTTTTCTAAGTACACAATCAAATAAAATTAATTACTATGAAAAAATATTTTTTAATTCTTTTAGTAGCACCTTTTCTTTTTGCAGCATGTAATCAGAAAAAAGTTGATGAACTTGAAACGCAGGTTAGTTCATTAGAAGGTCAAAGCGCAGAATACAAAAAAGGCTGGGAAGATGCACAAAATGAAGTTACACAATATCTGAGTGATTTCAATGAAATAGAAGCAAACCTTGACGAAATAAAAAAGAGCGAGGGAATTATTTCCAATCAGTTAGATGGAGAAACCAGTCCTGCACCAAAACAAAGTATTATGAACAGCATAACTACTTTAAATGAATTGATTCAAAAAAATAAATCTTTAGTTGCTGAATTAGACAAAAAATATAAAAATTCAAGCTACAAAAATAAAGAGTTGGATAAAATGGTAGCATCTCTTAATGAAAAGATTCAGGAAAAAGAATCTGAATTGATTGCACTTAAAACTGAATTAGAACAATCTAATTTTCAGGTTGCTACATTATCAACAGAATTAAATACTGTATCACAAGCTAAAATGCAATTAGATTCTGTAAATACTATTCAGGCAGGCACAATTGCAAAACAAACTGAAGATTTAAATACTGTATATTATGTTTCCGGTTCTTATAAAGAATTGAAAGAAAAGGGTGTTGTTGATAAAGAAGGTGGATTCATAGGGCTTGGAAAAACAAAAGAATTAACAGACGATTTTAATGCTTCAGCGTTCACGAAAGTTGATTTGAGAACATTTACTGAGTTACCAATCAATTCAAAAACTGCAAAAATTGTAACTACACACCCAACAGTTGCCTACGAACTTGTTGAGGGAGATAAAGAAATTGAAGAATTAGTGATCAATGATCCTAATGCTTTCTGGAAATCATCAAAGTATCTGGTTGTGCTGACAGATTAATACTTTAACTGGCTGTAAAAGTATTATTCGAAAAATGAATGGGGGCTCCGCCACGGACCCCTTTCGTTTTTTTTATAATCTTGTAATTACAACCCGGACTACAAAATTAACCTTAGGTCAGTTTAAATTTAGTTTGAATTTTTCTTTTGTAAATAATAATACAGCGGTATACTGCTAGCTAAAAATAGTAACCCTGTAAGACTTTCTCTTGGTGTTGAGAATAATGCATTTCCAACTAATAATATACAAAACAAAACAAAGATGATTGGTATATAAGGATAGCCAAAAATTTTCGCAGTAATAATTCCTTTTCGTTTCATTATTATTAACCCGATTGCTCCGCTTCCGTAAAAAATAAAGCTTGCAAAAATCAACATATCTGTTAATTGATCAAATGTTCCGCTTATTACTAAAACACTGGCCCACATCGCCTGAAAAATTAATGATTTGTGCGGAGTATGATATTTCTGATGAATTTCTCCAAAAGACTTAAAGAATAAATTTTGTTTTGCCATCTGAAAATAAATTCTGGGAGATGACATGAGGGAAGAATTTGTTGCACCGAATGTGCAAAGCATAATTAAAACAGAAATCAAAATAAAACCACCACTTCCCATAATTGCTTTTGCCATTTCGGCTCCTGCTATTTTGTTTCCATCCGCATCTATTTGCATATATGCTTCCACAGGTAATGCTTTCAAATAAGCATAATTTAAAACCACATAAATAAACATGACGATTGCAGTTCCACCAATGATTGCTATTGGGATATTTTTTTTTGGATTTTTTACTTCACCACCTATGTAACTAATATTTATCCATCCGTCATAAGCCCAGAAAGCTGCAAGCATTGCGGTAAACATGGCTGAAAACAATGTACGGCCTTTTAATGTTTCAAGTTGTATGATTGTACCTGAGCTTTCAAAACTATTTGAATTTCCGCTTAATGCTAACCCAAGTATAATTAACAAAATGATACCGATAATTTTAGCGGAAGAAAAGATATCATTTAACAACCCACCTTTTTTTACACCGTAAATATTTATTATAGTTAAACAAATAATTGTAATGATGGTAAATATTTTTACACCGGAATTTGCAAAAGGGAAAATGTAATTTCCGATATTAATTTCTTTTAGACCATCAAAGGGATTTATAAAATGCGCAACATTATTTACTGATTCACCAAACACATAAGCAATACTTGCAATGCTTGCTGTTTGAATTACGGTAAAACATGTCCACCCAAAAATAAATGCGAAAAATTTTCCGTAAATAATCCTGAAATATTCAAATTGACCGCCACCTTCTTCAGTTAATGTTGCTAATCCGGAATATGTAAAAACACCAAACATGGAAACAATACCTGCGATAACCCATGCTAATAAAATTAAATTGCTATCCATAAGTGTCGTACTCATGGGAGCAATTTTTTTAAATATTCCGGACCCGATCATTGAGCTGATTACAAGCAGAATTGCTGTGGTAAGTCCGAGCGCTCTTTTTAGTTCGGGTTTGTTCAT
>JACMJP010000358.1 GCA_014380545.1 Chitinophagales bacterium
GAATGATAATGAAAAAATAAATTTCCTTGAAAAAACTTTTACATCAGAAAAAGGGAAACATGGAATTGCAGAAATTAAAGAAGTATTTGAAAAAATAAAACACTTCAATCCAAAAAATACAACCATTGAATTTGATCTCTCTCTTGCAAGAGGACTGAGTTATTATACAGGGACAATTTATGAAGCAATAGCTAATGATGTTAAAATAGGGAGCATCCTCGGGGGTGGAAGATATGACGACCTCACCGGAATTTTTGGTTTACCGAATATGAGTGGTGTCGGAATTTCTTTCGGGCTGGACAGAACTTATGATGTATTAACAGAATTAAATCTGTTTCCAGAAAGTGCGCTGACTGTTACAACTGTTTTAATTATTCCTATTGATGGTGAGTGTGAAAATAAGGCGATAGAATATGCTACACAATTGCGCAGGGAAAATATCAGCACAGAAATTTATCCCGACCTGAATGCAAAAATTGGAAAGAAATTTAAATACGCTGACGATAAAAATATCCCCTTTGCAATAGTAATTGGTTCTGATGAATTGAAAAATAACCTTGTATCAATTAAAAACATGAAGAGCGGGGAGCAAAAACAACTGACAATAGAAGAATTAATCACTGAGCTGAATAATGTCATCAAATCATATTCTGATTTTAGTGAATAATATTTTTGTTTTCGTATTTAGTTTTCGAGTTTCGCATTTTTATTATGGGCCTTCTTACAAATCCTGATGAATATTTTATGAACGAAGCACTCAAGCTTGCGCAAAAAGCATTTGATGAAGATGAGGTTCCGATTGGTGCAGTTATCGTAATTGACAATCAAATAATCGCAAAAGCACATAATCTTGTTGAACGTTTACATGACCCGACTGCACATGCAGAAATGCAGGCAATAACGCAGGCATGTAATTATTTTTCTGCTAAGTATTTACCTGATTGTACTATCTACATTACGCTTGAGCCATGCACGATGTGTGCGACAGCTATTTTTTGGGCGCAAATAGCAAAATTAATTTTTGGTGCATACGATGATAAACTCGGTTTTACAAAACATAAAAATATACTGTATCCAAAAACGATTTATGAAGGCGGAGTTATGGAAAGTGAGTGTTCTGCGTTGATAAAAAATTTCTTCAAGGGGAAAAGGTGAACCCCTAAATCCCTAAAGGAGACTTGGGATAGTGTAATCTTCTTCTTTAACAGGTTTAAATTTTTAAGGAAAAATATTATATATTAATCTGCCCGGGAAAGCAATCCCCTTTAGGGGATTTAGGGGTGGCGGGGTATCTTTGTTGCATGATAGCAAATGACGCAGAGAAATTTAAAAAAGTAATAAGCCATGCAAAAGAATACGGCTTTATTTTTCAATCAAGTGAAATTTATGATGGTTTAAGTGCTGTATATGATTATGCAAGTTATGGAGTTCTGCTAAAAAATAATATAAAAGAATATTGGTGGAAGGCTATGGTACAAATGCATGAAAACATTGTTGGTTTAGATACAGCAATTTTAATGCATCCAACCACATGGAAAGCTTCAGGGCATGTTGATGCTTTTAATGATCCGCTCATTGACAATAAAGATTCTAAAAAAAGATACAGAGCTGATAATTTAATTGAAGATTATTTGACGAAGCAGGAAGATAAAATAAATAAAGAAATAGAAAAAGCAAAAAAACGTTTTGCTGATTTTGATGAAGAAATGTTTCGTACTACCAATGCAAGAGTATTGGAAATTGCGGAAAAGAAAAATGTTGTATATAGTCGTTATGTAAAAGCATTGAACGATAATAATCTTGAAGAATTAAAACAAATAATTATTGATTGCGAAATTGCTGATCCTGAAGCAGGCAGCAGAAACTGGACAGATGTGCGTCAATTTAATTTAATGTTCTCCACAAAACTCGGTGCTGTTTCTGATGAAGCAGATACAATTTATTTACGTCCGGAAACAGCACAGGGCATTTTTGTCAATTTTTTAAATGTGCAAAAAACAACAAGGCAAAAAATTCCTTTCGGTATTGCGCAAATTGGTAAAGCATTCCGTAACGAAATTGTTGCAAGGCAATTTATTTTTCGCATGCGGGAATTTGAGCAAATGGAAATGCAGTTCTTTGTAAGACCCGGTGAAGAATTAAATTATTATGATCACTGGAAGACAACAAGAATGAAATGGCACCTTGCTTTGGGAACAGATGAAAAAATGCTGAAATTTCACGATCATGATAAAGTTGCACATTATGCAAATGCTGCAGTTGATATTGAATTTAATTTCCCCTTCGGATTTAAAGAACTGGAGGGAATACATTCAAGGACAAATTTTGATCTTACGCAACACTCTGAATTTTCAGGAAAAAAAATGCAATACTTCGATAGTGAAATAAATGAAAGTTATGTTCCTTATGTAGTGGAAACATCAATAGGTTGCGACCGGATGTTTCTTGCAATGTTGTGTAATGCCTATGATGAGGAAATTGTAAATGAGGATACAAGAACTGTATTGCGATTACCCGTGGTGCTTGCACCCATTAAAGTTGCTGTATTTCCGTTATTAAAAAAAGATGGTCTACCTGAAAAGGCACTGGAAGTATTTAATGAGCTAAAATTCTATCATCAGTGTTATTACGAAGAAAAAGATGCTATCGGAAAAAGATACAGGAGGCAGGATGCAATAGGAACACCTTATTGTATTACAATAGATCATCAAACATTAACTGATAATACTGTTACGATAAGAGAAAGAGACAGTATGCAGCAGGAAAGAATTAATATTGAGAATGTATTAAAAATTGTGAGTGATAAAGTGGATATGAATAAAATATTAAAGACTTTAGCATAATGAAGAATATATGTTTTAAAAATAAATGAATAAGCAATTTTTGTTTTATATTTTAATTTCTGTTTTATTTTTTTCATGCAATGATGAAGAAATACAGGATGATAATTTTAATGCAGCGGATGATTTTAATCGTACGATTGAAATAAATTCTTACCATGTTTATGATGTACCAAATGCACTTGATAGTATTTTACCGGAAGTACAGGTTGAGATTTACAGTGTAAGGGAAAACTTTATTGACAGAATAAATGCAGATGCGATCCGCACGACAGATTCAACAGGTCTTTGCATTTTTGAAAACAGGAATAAAGATTATTACTGGATAGTTGCAGAAGATGATGCTTTCGGAATTATTACAGACTCCGTAAGTACACCTGCCAATACAATTTCTTTTGTTGAATTATTATTTTATTGATGTAGAACTAAGAATCAAGAGCTAAGAACTACGATAAAATTATTATAATGAGATTCTGAATTTATTCATTTTACACCTGAAATAAATTGAGAGTTAGCTTTTATCAAAATCAATTACTCATATCTTAGCTCCTAATTCTTATTTCTTAACTCTATTTTCCTACTTCCCTGAAGCATTTTCGAAATTAATTTCGAGCATAAGTTTTTCCCATGCAAATTGAATTTTACCTGCTGTATTTGTTGTTACATCAGGCTTCACATAAAGAAACATATCCTCATACAATGAATCAGATTGATTGGGTTTTACTTTTATACGCAATGCGTCTTCAGCCTCATTATATTTGAATGCACCCCATTGTTTACTGTTTGTGCTAAAAATA
>JACMJP010000359.1 GCA_014380545.1 Chitinophagales bacterium
ACTTTGGAAAAAGCCTGTCATAAGCGTTATATCCCATTTGGCTGAGCCAGTTTTTCCTGAATATGTGTAGTAGGGCCACATTTTGTTATCCTGATTATTATATAGTATCACAAATAAATACAAAACAATGATTAATATCATTAAAAAAACGCCGCAAATCATAAAAAAAAATTATATATCTGGATAATTTTGAAAAAAGAATAAGTGGGTAGAAATTACTAAGAGTCACCCGGTCTGTTTTTAAAATAGTCATGGATATAATTAAAAACCATTCTCTCTGTATAACAGCATACGAATAATATGAATTACTTTACCATTATAGAAAAATCCGAAGAATATGTAAAAGCTTATATGCACCAGCATAAGAACCTTAATCTATACTATCATAATATAATTCATACTGAAAAAGTAGTTGAGGCAGCTAAACAAATAGCTTTTCATTATAAGCTAAGAGATAAAGATATTTTTATTACCGTTATAGCATGCTGGTTTCATGATATAGGCCATTTCGAAACTATAGTAAATCATGAAAAGGCGGGAGCATTGAAGGCAGAAGCATTTTTAAAAAGTTATGAGATAGACGAAGAAACTATAAACGCTGTGAAAAAATGTATTTTGGTCACCAGGCTTCCACAAGCTCCCTGTAATCTATTAGAACAAATCATTTGCGATGCAGATTTATTTCATTTGGGAACAGAAGATTTTATGAAACAGAGCAAACTGGTTAAAAAAGAAATAGAAGCGGTACTTAATCTTCAAATAAATGAAACGGAATGGTGGAACACTACAATCCGTTTTATTGAAAGTCACCACTACCATACTAATTACTGCAAAAATCTGCTAAATAATAAGAAGACGCAAAATCTTGAAAAATTGAAGCAAAAAGTGGAGGAGCACTGTATCAATCACAGTAAAAACTTTATTTGTGAAACATCTGTAAGAAAAAAACCACAGCTTGATGAAACTTATTGCAATAACGATGAAGAAAATAAGCTTTTATTCATTAAATAAATAGACTAACTAACTCAAATAATTCATATACTTTCTCTCATTAATTTCAGGAATAAAATGCTAACTTTTCTTGTCAAATGATTTTATAAGAGTTGAACTATTATTAGATGATTGATGCACGACAAATGATGGAAATCTAATTTAAGTATCTTCAAGCAGAGATCAAAAAATGAAAGCAGTTCGACTAAATAATTTGACTAAATAAAAAGACTTATGATTTACGATAGCTAATTCTAATTCTGCGACTCCAATTAATGAACGTATCAGACAAATAATAATCAATATGGAACGTTGCCAATGGATTACTGAAAAATTAGCAGGGCAATACCTGGTAGTAGATACTCCTGACTTTCGCTACATGCCTTCCAGGATGATTCACTTTTATGGAGTATGAATGAGTAGTGGGCCGTGAATTAAGAAGGACAGTAGTTTTCAATGGTACAATAACTTACCTGGGGTTCAGTCCTTACCGGAATGTTCCTCCGGGCATTTTGCGCAAAGATGTATTACCGGCTATTCGTCGTAACAAAAATTATCTTGCGAATTTATTTGCACGACTCACCTTCCCGATCGCTTTTTGAGAAGGAGAACCGTGCTTTCAGTTCAGGATGCGTAAGAGTAGAAGATGCTGGAAAACTTGCCCGTTACTTACTCAGGACCAACTGGAGTGGACAGATGCTGCCATTAAAAATGGTATGACCGCCGGCAAGGAAAAATATGTGAATCTACAGCAAGGGGTGCCTGTTTCGTGGTTTATTTTACAAGTTGGGCTGACAATGCTGGAAAATTGAATTTCAGGAAAGATATCTATGGCAGAGATAAAGCACTGGAAGCAATGATGTATAAATAATAGTTGTAAAAATTAAAAACATTAACATGAAAAATAAGGAAATATTCTGGAAGGAACTTTATCAGAAATTGGGTCACCTTTTTTATGCAGTGGCATTTGCAGACGGGACCGTTAAAACTGCTGAAATGGAAAAACTGAAAAAAACAGTAAAGGAACGTTGGCTGAAGGCGGAAGAAAGCCATGACGAATTTGGATCAAATGCTGCTTTTCAAATTATTACTGTATTTGACTGGCTGGCAGCAGAGCAAATTTCTGGTGATAAAGCTTATGATATATTTGCCGGATTTTTCCGGAAAAACCGTGAATGGGTAGATGCTGTAATGAAAGAAAATATTTTGCAAACAGCAGTTGACATTTCGTTAGCCTTTAGGGGGGAAAATAAAGATGAACATGCTTTTATGGAAAATTTAAAAATGTTGTTAGACAGAAAATCCTGATGTGCACTTTTTATAAAGCATAACATAAACATACAAATTGAAACAGACCGCAGAAAACATGAGCAATTCCACAGACCGGTCTTTTTTAAAAAAATATATTATCCAAAAAATATTCTGGACAATCATTGCATTATTGCTGGTAGTTGTTATTAATATCTTAATCAACAA
>JACMJP010000360.1 GCA_014380545.1 Chitinophagales bacterium
GTTGCGAACTTTTTAAAAGACAATTATTTCAATATTGTATTGTTGCACTTAATAATACCCTGTTAAATGATGAGGAAGTTAATGGGTTGCCACTATCCATTTTCTCCATTAAATATGCAGAGAGTTTTGGTTCAATGAAAATATAAAATAAAATAAACACAAGATCATATAAAACAGAAAGCTCTGTTTTTTTACTTAGAAAGTATTTTTAGATTAAATATTTTTGCATAATCTGCTATAAATATAGAGATGTTATGCATCTTCCTTTTAATCAACTTTCGGAATACTGAACCAGAATGTAGAGCCCTTTCCTTCTTCGGAAATAACACCTATTTCACCGTCCATCTTATTAATGATCTTTTTTGTGATGGATAGACCAAGCCCGCTGCCCTGATATACTTCACGGTTGTGCAGACGTTTGAACATTTCAAAAATACGGTCATGGTATTGAGGTTCAATACCAATACCATTATCTTTTACATACCATGTATATTGATCATTGCCATTGTGCATTTGAATATGAATTTGTGGGTTTAATGAAGTATTATATTTTACTGCATTTTCCACTAAATTGCGCAATGCCACAGATAACATTCCTCTATTTGATTTAATATTTCTTATATCAATCTGCTTGCTTACTACGGCAGATTTTTCTGTTATATTCTTGTCCAGCAATTTTACCACATCATTAACTAATTCATCAGGTGAGAAAGTATTTAATTCTTTTTCCTCAGAGTCAATCCTCACAAATTCAAAGACATCGTATACCAGGATCTGCATTTGTTTTGCATTCAACTGAATAATGGAAGTGTATTCTTCAAGCTCTTCAGGTGTAATATTCTTTCCTTTTTTAGTGATAAGCTTCGTGAAGCTGTTAATATTGCGTACCGGCTCCCGCATATCATGAAAAGAAATATGTGCAAACTCCTGTAATTCGGCATTTGCCACCTGCAGCGATACATTGGCTTTATTTAATTCTGCAGTTTGTTTGTCCACTTCTTTTTGCAGTATTTTACTTTTATTTCTTTTATGATGATATAAATATGCTAACAATACCGCAGATATTACTGCCAGCGATAAAGCGATAGTAATAAGGATATTTGTTTTTCCCTGCGCTGCAATTAATGTCTGGCTGCTTTCTTCCAGTAATTTCATTTCTTTTTCAGATGCTTCAAGTATATGCGCTACTTCCAGCACATCTAACTGGTACATTTTATTTTTGCTGAATAATGAATCAGACTGTTCTTTAAATAATTTATAATAAGAAAGACTTTTTTCAGGATCGCCTTTTTTTTCGTATAATAAAGAAAGCAATACATAAACTTCTTTTGTAAATTCATAAGCATTATTTTGAAGTGCAGAAATTTCTGCTTTCTTTAAATAATGTTCAGCAGAATCTAATTGCCCCATGCTTACATATGCCCTTCCTAAACTTTCCCAGCAACCTTCCAGGTAAAACTTATCATTGGTTGCTTCAAAATAGGCTATTGCTTCTTTGCATATAGAAATTGCTTTTGCATAAGAACCATCATAGATGTACGCATAACTTAATCCGTATTTATTCCCCACCACCACATCTTTTGCGTTACATAACAGTGCAATTGAATCAGATCTTTTATAATAATAAATTGCTTCTTTTAATTTTTTCTGTTCAGCAAGAACCATTGCGACACTGCCAATTTGCATACTTAATTCACGAAGTTTCAGCGAGTCTTTTTCAATTTCATTTTCCAATACTCCCACCCCCTGCTCATAAAAAACTTGTGCCTTGTTGTAATTACCCAAAGAATATTGAATATCTCCCAATATGCGGTAGCACCATGATTTATTTATAGAATAATCATCCTTATCACGATAAAATTTTAATGCATTATATGTATGCAAAAGAGCAGAATCAGGCCTGCCATTTACAACGTAAGTAAATGCAAGTTCAACTGAAATATCTGCCGTAAGTATGGAATCGTTTAAAGATGCTGCTGCATCCACAGCTTGCACATAATACGTAATTGAATTCCTGAATTCATTTTTATAATAGTATGCATCACCGACAGTTTTTAATCCTTTCGTAACATAATAGCTACTATTAATTTGCTCTGCTTCACTTAATGCACTTAAAGCATAACTGAGATACAGGTCATAGTTATAATTTTCCTTGGCTGACTGGGCAGAATCAAGGAAGTTTAAAATGAGTTGACTTTGTATTTCGGGGTTTTGTGGTGTTATTTTTTGACTGTTTTTGAAATTATTACCTCCGGCAAATAAAAATGTTGCTGACGAAATAATTATTAGAATAAGCAATCCGATAACCTTCCGGTAATTGGAGATATTCCTTCTGATATTATCAGAAAGAAATTTTTCTGGCATTTGTGGGTAATATGGCTGTGCAACTTTCATTCGTCAGGCTACAATTCATGTTTAAACTTTACCTCCAAACAGGAGCGGGTAAGGTTTATTTGTATTATAGTAAAATTAAGCAAGTTAAGGGCTTATGGTTCTCCGGCAACTAAATTTTTTGCATTAAGGTCAAAAAATTAAAGTCACAAAAATTACCGTAAGTGTAACTGAATTATAACACGGATGAATCAGAAGGCCCCGCAACCTGCAGCAAAAAATAAATACACTTTTTCTGTTTACTGAATAAAGCAATTACTTTCTTGAGTGCAGAAATATTGAATTATTTTATTTCAAACCTACCGAATATTTCATAGCGGATCTTTATTTTTTGGTAGGTGAGATTTTCTATTGATTCACCCCTTTCTCCTTCATAATCAGGATCAAATTCTTCCAATACGGTATTGGAAAGTTGACTATATTCATAAGGCTGATAAGAATTATTTATTTCCTGGATTAAAATCGGCTTACCAATTTCTCCGCCAATTGCTGTTAACATTTTATTTGCCTTCTCTTTTGCAGCAATTGTTGCGTTCACTTTTGTCTGCATCCTAAACTCTTCAATTTTACTATGACTTGTTTTACTGATGTATGCATCGTAAGCATCCATTTTTCCCAACTCATCAAATACCTTAATTACACTTGCTGCATTATTTACAAGAATGGTATAATTTCTTGAAAGCAGTGCATCATCATCTTTTCTTTTTCTGTACACAAAATTATTTCCTGCATCGGCAAGCGAAATATTTTTAGCATCAATGCCGATATTTTTTAAAGCAGCAAACATATCTGTTTCCATTTTATCAATGGTAATTTTTGTTTTTCCATCATAGCGTTCATATAAAACTGTCGTAATATAAATTTCATCCGGGACAATTTCCATTTCGGCAGAGCCTGTAACTTCTACATAGGGTTTTTCATCACAACAATTAGTGTTAGTTGTTTGAGTAAAAGCAATTGTATTTATACTTATAAAACAAATTGCAAAAAGAATTGGACGCATAGTTATTTATTTAGTTTGAATTATAACTTTTAGAGAATAAAGATATGCACCAAAAGAATATGTAAGAAATGTAATTACACTTAGCAATAAAATTACAATTCTATTTCTGCCGTAATTTCATTATAAGAAGAAAAAATGCCAAAACCTCCCTCAATATTTGAGAACACTGTAACAATTTGTGCAAAAGGATTATCTGTTCCTCCGTTCTGCAGGTTCACTGTGCTGAAGTATTTATAATATTCTGAAGAAACATGCTGCAGGGTAAATATATATTTCGGATCATCAAAAAACACCCCATCCACCTGAATAAGATAAACAGTGAGAATTTTTTTTGTTCCGTTAAAAGTAATATCGCTGAAATAAGCATTATCGCAGACTGTATAAAAATCATTTTCACTATCTCCAAAACTGAATTCATCTCCTAATGTATACACAGGATCGTTTGTTGTAAAACAAACATTACCACTGGCAGAAGCATCTTCATATGTTGTTATAAGGTTGTAGTAATTTTCACCGGCAGGATCAGTAAATTCAATTTCAATTTTATAATATGGAATAGTATCTTCAGTAAAAATAGGGTAACCTAATGAATCATAAATAACTTCATGATTAATTAATTCAATGGTATCTGCGATATGTATATTTTCGATTTCAACTTTTTCCGGAATAGTAGTTATAGCGCTTACAGTTTCTTTTCCCGGAACTGAAGCTATGACTTTGAAAACATCTCCTTCATTTGCTGCTGTAAGTGAATTATCAATTGTGTATTTATAGAGTGTTTCGTTATATGTATAATTTGCTATTAGAATTTCATTTTTAAATAATTGTAATGTTGCGTTGGTAATATATTCAGGATATTCGTCATAATCCAATGGTGCAAGACTTAATGATACATCTGCTATTGCCCCGCTCTCAGGCCCAATAAAACTATTTACTACTAATTTATTTTCCTGTGTTTCAACATCAAAGTATACTGTTTTTTGACAGGAGGAGAAAACTAAGAGGATGAATAATGAAAAATGAATAATGAGTATTTTTTTATACTCGCTTTTAAGAATGTAATTAATCATAACACCCTTTAAATACTGGTTCAATAATTCCATCTTTCTACTAATTATGTTTTTTTGCATTATTTAAATCATTATTCATTACTGATAATTCATTTTCAGAATTTAAAATCCCAACTGAAATATGGAATAATTGGAAATAATGTTACCTGTTTATAAACACCTTTACCCGACAGATCAGCATCTTCATAAATAAAAAATGGATTTTTATGGTTATATAAATTATATGCACCAAAATTCCATGTTCTTGTCCAGTATTTTTTTTCTTTATGAAATGCAATATTGATATCCATACGATGATAAGGATTCATGCGATAACCATTTCTCCCTTCATAATAATATACCTCCTGACCATAAGTTCCTAAATATTTTGCAACAGGAATACTGATTGCCTGGCCTGAAGAATATACCCAAATTGCAGAAAGGCTAATGTGCTCATTAATTTTATAAACACATGCAATATCTATTTCATGTCTTTTATCATATTTAAATGGAAATTTTTCTCCGAGATTAATCGTAGGAAATTGCCTGTCGCTCCAGGATAGTGTATACCCCAACCATCCATTAAAATTTCCAATTCTTTTTTGCAGAAATAATTCTGCACCGTATGCCCACCCTTCACCACTTTCTACTTTATCCTCCCACTCAGTAACGCCATCATATAAATAACTTGCCCCGTCTTTATAATCAATAATATTATTCATTTTTTTGTAATAACCTTCCAGGCTTATTTCATAGTTATTTAATAATGTGTATGCAAACCCGACTGCATATTGCTGTGCATTTTGCGGAACAACCTCATCTGTTGCAGGAACCCAGAGATCAGTTGGTAAGCCGATTCCTGAATTACTTAACAAATGAATAAATTGTGTCATAGTAGAATAAGACGCTTTAATTGAGAGATCATTATTAATTAAATACCTTGCAGAAATTCTCGGTTGCAGTGAAGTGTAAAAAGAAGTGTCAACATTAAATGCAGAAGCATGCAATCCGTAATTTATTTTTAATGCAGAAGTAATTTCCCAATCATCTTCAATATACAGATCAAATTCTGTAGCATGAATATTATCTGATGAAAGGTTAATTTCAGGAATATCTATTTCTGTTCCTTCCTGTTTAAATTCTGTTGCCCCCGGCATAAATGTGTGATATGTAACTCCACCACCAAATTTTATATAATGTTTTGGATTGAGCACAAAATCAATATCTTCTTTTAATGTCCAGTCTCTTATGCCTGAAAAATATCTGAAGCCGAAAATAGATTGAAATTCATCTCCGTTATCATCAATGTCTGTTTCATATAAATTAGTATAAATCTCATAATCATATGAAGTAAATGTTGCGGTTGTATTGCTGAAGGTTTTTTTATTTACGATGTGGTTCCATCTTATAACACCAGTTCCGTTTCCCCAGTCTAAACCTGCGTCTGTATAATCATCAGGATCATAATCTTTATCATTAAAGTAAAATTTATCTCTTCCGAAATAACCACTTAAATACAAACGGTCTTTGTCAGAAAATTTATAATTTACTTTTGCATTCAGGTCATAGAAATAATACCCTACAACACTGCCTTCAGAAGAAGCTTTAACAATAGGTCTTGCAAGCAGATCAATATATGTTCTTCTTGCAGAAAGCATAAATGATGATGTATCTTTTTTAATTGGTCCTTCAATCGTAAATCGTGAAGCAACCAAACCAATACTTCCTTCACCATGATATTCATTCATATTTCCTTCTTTCATTCGCAGGTCAATAACGCTTGATAATCTGCCGCCATATCTTGCAGGAAACCCTCCTTTAATTAATGTTGCTTTATTTAATGCATCAGAATTAAACACGGAAAAAAAACCGAATAAATGCGAAGCATTATAAACGGGCACACCATCTAATAAAATTAAGTTCTGATCTGGTGAGCCCCCTCTTACATAAATGCCACTTGTGCCTTCCGTTCCGCCCTGTACGCCCGGTAGTAATTGCATGGCTTTTAATACATCTGTTTCACCAAGGAAAGCAGGTAATGCTTTTATTGTTTCAATGGGGATATCTATTGTACTCATTTGTGTGCGTTCCTGTATTTTTTCTTCTTTTTCTGCTGCACTAATTACAACAGTTTCCAATTCAACGGATGCTGATAATTTTTTATTGATCTGTTTATCTGTATCCAAATAAATACTTTCTTTTTGAGAAGTATAGCCAACATAAGAATAAGAAAGTTTTACAGTGTCCTCCGACAATGAGAGACTGTAAAATCCGTATTCGTTTGTAATTGTTCCCTGTAAGGTTTTTGTATCAAATACTGTAGCACCGATCAATTTTTCACCTGTGGCCCCATCGCTTATATAGCCGCTAATTGTAAATGTTTGTGTAAATAAATTATAAGTAATACAAATACATGTTACAAGTAGTGTTATTCTCATACAATCTTTTTCAAAAAAATTAGCTGCTATAAATATATTTTATTTTAACAGCTAAAGTACAGCCTTATTGTGTAATGGTTTTGTAATGATTATCCGTTCAGAATTTCTTCATTCCAATCCTGCATGGCATTTTGCATTACACTTTCCAGTGTTTTAATTGCTTGTCTCATCATCTCATTATCATTAGGAAATGGAATAAATACACCACCAAGTTTTTGTCTTGTGGCAGGCGATATTGCTTCGTAATGTCCGGTGGCAACGGCAATATAATTACTAAAAATTCCATCACCTTTAATTGGTACTGTGTGCAATACTCTTCCTGTTTTATTATCAATATATTTTATTTCACCTTCTATTGTTGCAATTTTTTCATAAAATGTTTCAACAATATGTGCCGATATAATTTCATAATCGGGAACAGTTATGGGGTTGCCTAAACTATCTTTCATCACATTGCCTTTGCTATCGTACACATAATCAACTCCGTCTTCCACTTCTTTACTTTCTTCATAATGATTTACACTTACTTTTTCTGGAAGCACATCAATATGTGTTATGCTTAGTACTACACTCATATCATAATTGTCATCTTTATCAAGATCTGTAAACTGATACCAGTTACCGCTAATATCTTTTGGTTCTATCTCATTTAAAAGCATATTGATTTCCTGCGGAATAATACTGTGTGCATTATTTTCCACTACAAAGGCAACTTCATTTGTTCCGAGATATTTTGCTGTGCGCATTAATTCATCTACATCTTTATAGTTGGTATCAAAGTTTTCAATTTTTTGTAGTTCAAAATACGCATCTCTTGCATCATATTTCTTTTCACTTTCTAATTTATTTGTTGCATTTGCATACCAGAAGCTGATCGCATTTTTCTTTGCATTTGAAATTTCCTTCACGACATTAACGAAATCAAATGCCGCATCACGATCCTCACTTTCAACATATAATGGAATTAAAGGATTAATCTTATTTTGCCTGCGGCTAATGCTTTGATAAATAGAATAAATATCTTCCCACCTGTCAGGTTGCCCTTCATAGTTTAATTGTTTGATAGCATCAAGGTCATGCTGGTTTGCTCTTTTAAATGCTTCTTCCAACAGTAAAACATATTCTTCCTTATCAGGATTGCGCTGCAATTTTTTTACGCTAATGTCAATCGCTTCTTCATAATCGCCCTGGCGAAATTGTTTTTCAGCTACTTTACAACTGCTTAAAATGATCACTGAAATACAAGAGAGGGTAAATATTCTTTTCATAAAAATGATTTTGACTGCTGTTATTAAAATTTGTGCCATAGAGTTCAAACAATTAAGTAACTCATTTACAGCGGGGTGGAAATATTTAACATTTTACGAATTAAACTATTTAGAATTAATCTAAACCTATAATCTAAATCCCTTGCAGCAGTAGCCTTTCGGCACATATATATTTTTTGATTTCTGCAACAATTTTTTTTTCTTATTTGTTAAATAAGTGCGGTTTGGTAATTACATTTGCAGCGATTTTAAAAATCTTTTAACCTAAATCTTATCTTGTGTTGAATTTGAAGTTGTTTCGCTTTCATCGTCTCCTGCTGGTTATAAGTTTATCTGTTACATGTTTTTTATTTAATGCTTCATTTGTAAAGGCAGATGTTATAGCAGGTAAAGCATTGTTTGAAGCTAATTGCCAGCGATGCCATATTATGGGCAGAGAAAGTACAGGACCAAATCTGGTTGGTGTTACTACTCGTGGAAATTGGACGGATTCAACTAGTCTTTACAAATGGATTAAAAACTCCCAGGGTTATTTAGCTTCATCAGGTGATACGTATGCAGCAGAATTGTATAAAAAATATGGAAGTATAATGCCTGCATTTGCAAATTTAAGTGATGCCGATATTTCAAATATTCTGATGTTTGTTAATGGATGGGAGCCACCAACTTTAGTGGAAAATGGAGGTTCAGATGAAACAGCATCGAACGACAATACAGCATTATATATCATCATAATTGCGATTCTTGGTTTAGTAGCATTCATACTTTCCCGGTCTGTAAAACAATTACAGGGGATGGTTCGCCAGAAACATGATGACCCCGAACCAGATCCAATTCCCTGGTATAAGAAAAGAAATTACCGCCCTATAGTTGGTGTGCTTGCTTTATTATTATTTTCCTGGTTAAGTATTGCAATGTATAATAGTGCAACCTCACTTGGTCGTCAAACGGGTTATGCACCAGATCAACCAATAGCATTTAGCCATAAAATACATGCAGGTATTAATAAAATTGATTGCCGCTATTGTCATGTGGGTGCCGAAAGAGGAAAAGCTGCAGTAATTCCATCGCTGAGTGTTTGCATGAATTGCCATTACAATATCCAGGAATTATCAGAAAACACTCCCGAATATCCAAAATCAGTTTACGATAAGGAGATAAAAAAAATATATGAATACGCAGGGTTTGATGCTGCCACATTAAAATATACAAAAGAAGCAACTCCAATTAAATGGGTGAAAGTGCATAATCTGCCGGACCATGTTTATTTTAATCACTCGCAACATGTGAAAGTTGCAGGACTTGAATGTCAAAGCTGTCATGGAATGGTTCAGGAAATGGATGTAGTAGAACAGGTAAATAATTTATCAATGGGATGGTGCCTGAATTGCCACCGCCAAACTGAAGTGAATTTTACAAATGGATTTTATAAAGATTACGAAGATTTGCATAATAAATTAGAAAGTGGTGAAATAAAAGCTGTACATGCCGAAGATATTGGAGCTACTGATTGCCAGCGCTGCCATTATTAATTTTATGAGTGAGATTTTATTAACCATTAATCAAATACCGAATAACTAACGCCCAATGGCAGAAAAGAAATACTGGAAAGGTTTAGAAGAATTCAATCCGAGCGCTGAATTCGTAGAACTTGCTCAACAGGAATTCCCTGAAGAGTTACCTGTTGATATGTTCAATGATAACGACAGTAAACTCACATCAAACAGAAGGGATTTTTTAAAAATGATGGGTTTCAGTCTTACTGCGGCAACAATAGCAGCGGGTTGTGAGATACCTGTTAAAAGAGTGGCTCCTTATGTTTTTAAACCTGAGGATATTACCCCGGGTATTGCAACATGGTATGCATCTTCATTTATAAATGGTAGTGATTATTGCAGCATTTTAGTAAAAACCCGTGAAGGGCGGCCAATTAAAATAGAAGGTAATAAAGATTCAAGAGTAACATTTGGAGCAACAAGTGCAAGGGCACAGGCAAGTATTTTAAGTCTATATGATACAGCTAGATTAAGATCTGCGATGAGCAGAACAAGTGCAGGGGAATATGCTGAAGCAAGTTGGGCAGATATTGATAAAGCTACAACAGGAAAATTAACTGCAAACCCAGGTCAGCAAATAAGAATTCTTACTACAACTGTATTAAGTCCTTCCACTAAAAAAGTATTTGCCAAATTCACAGAAAAATATCCCAATACAAAAGTGTATAGCTATGATGCAATTTCTTATTCAGGAATGCTCATGGCAAATGAAGTTTCAAAAGGTATAAAAGCAATACCGCAATATAATTTCGGAAAAGCAAAAGTGATAGTAAGTTTTGAAGCGGATTTTCTTGGAACATGGATATCACCAACAGAATTTACAAGAGGATATGTTCAAAATAGAAAATTAAATAAAGATAAAAGGGAAATGAGCCGGCATTATCAAATTGAAAGCAGGCTTACGATGACCGGTTCAAATGCAGATTATCGTATCGCATTAAAACCCGCTGATTTATCACTTGCAGTGCTCAATTTATATGATACAATTACAGGAGGAAATATTTCAGGCGGAATGAAAGCAGGTGATGATGCGAAACAACAAAAAATAAACGAGGCCGCTGAGTGGCTCAAAAAACATGAGGGGGAAAGTTTAGTTGTTAGTGCAAGCAATGATGCGAATGTGCAATTAGTAGTAAATGCAATTAATGAGGCACTTGGTAATTACGGAAATACAATTTCATTTGATAATGTAAATATGATGCGCCAGGGATCTGATGCTGATCTAAAAACTTTTATCAATGAAATAAAAGGAAAGCAGGCAGATATTGTAATGATCTATGATTGCAACCCTGTTTATGATGCAGCAATGGGTTTTGAGCTTGAAGCTGCATTAAAAGAAATTCCACTTACAATATCTTTTTCAGGAACATTAGATGAAACAGCAAATTGCTGTACATTTATTTGCCCCGATCATCATTATCTTGAATCGTGGAATGATGCTGAACCAAAGCAAGGATATTTATCATTGGCGCAACCCACTATTCAAAATTTATTTGATACCAGACAAATGCAGGATAGTCTTCTTACATGGGCTGGTGCAGGAATCACTTATCATGATTTTATAATGCAAAGCTGGGGGGAAACTGTTTTTGCAGGAGAGTTAAATAAAACTACAGCATTTAATAAAGCGCTTCAGGGTGGTTTGCTGCAGCCAAACAAAAGAATGTTAGGTGATATTGAAAGTGCGTTATTACCTATAGCAATTAATAATACTGATTCAACAACAAGATTAACAGATCAGAGGATTATTACTATTTCAACCACAGTTAATACTAATGTTTCAGAGGCTGCCAATAAAATAATTGACTGGGCTAAAAAAGCAGGTGATGCAATTCAAATAACACTGTATGAAAAAATAACTGCGGGTGATGGAAGATATGCAAATAATCCATGGCTGCAGGAAATGCCCGATCCGGTTTCGAAGGTTACATGGGACAATTATATTAATGTATCACCCAAATGGGCTGATGAAAATAAATTAAAACACGGCGATGTAGTTACTGTTTCTGTAAACAACATCCCGGTAAATATTCCCGTTGCAATTCAACCGGGGCAGGCTTATGGTTCAGCTTCCATTGCACTTGGTTATGGAAGAAGAATGGCAGGAAAAGTTGGAAATGATGTTGGTGTGAACGTATTTTCAATGATTGACACAAGTGGAGATACAATGAATTATACTGTGTTCGGTGCATCATTAAATGAAACAGGTAAAAATGTTCAACTTGCCCAAACGCAAACACATTTCAGCTTAAATGATGGTTTAGCAAAACGTAAAATTGTAAAAGAAACTACACTAACTGAATACAAAAAAAATTCAAAAGCAGGCAATACAGATCGGGCAAAAATTTTGGAAAGTCTTGATACATTCTATCCCGATTATCAGGCAACAAAAAATGGATTTAACTGGGGAATGAGTATAGACTTAAACTCCTGTATTGGATGCGGAGCTTGTCATATTGCATGTGTTGCAGAAAATAATATTCCGGTTGTAGGTAAGGATCAGATACAGCGCAGTCGTGAAATGCACTGGATAAGAATTGACAGGTATTACGCAGGTGAAGATCCTGAAAATCCTGAGGTTGTTTTCCAGCCGATGTTATGTCAGCATTGTGAAAATGCTCCATGTGAAAACGTTTGCCCGGTTGGTGCAACAAATCACAGCACTGAAGGCTTTAATCAAATGGCATATAATCGTTGTATCGGAACAAGATATTGTGCTAACAATTGTCCTTATAAAGTGCGCCGTTTTAATTGGTATGATTACGCAGGTGCAGATACATTTGGAAAAATGAATGACCCGAATGGGACCACTGATCTGGGCATGTTGGAAGACCTCACAAGAATGGTTTTAAATCCGGATGTAACGGTTCGTTCAAGAGGTGTTATAGAAAAATGTTCCTTCTGTGTACAGAGAATACAGGAATCCAAGCTTACTGCGAAAAAGGAAAACCGTCAGTTAAAAGACGGAGATATCCGAACAGCATGTCAGGCGGCATGTCCTGCAGAGGCAATTGTCTTCGGAAATATGTTTGATGAAAAATCTAAAGTATATAAATTAAATAATGACGACAGAACATATGGTATTATAGAAGAAAATCACTGGTTGCCTTCTGTATTATATATGACCAAAGTAAGAAATAAAGAAGCCGGCGATCATGTGCATGATAAAGCACTTGATATAATGGATTTATATAATTATCAATAAACTATAAAGCATGTTTGTTTCACCAATAAGGGAACCACTCATTCAGGGACATAAAACCTACGCCCAAATGTCTGACGACATTATCGGTCCGGTTGAAGCAAAGCCAACTAAAATGTGGCTTGCTGCTGTTACCTTTTGCGGGTTAGTGGCGTTAACTGGATTTACGATGATAGGCCTTACCATTACTTATGGTATTGGTATGTGGGGATTAAATAAAACAGTTGGCTGGGCATGGGATATTACTAATTTCGTTTGGTGGATCGGGATCGGACATGCCGGAACATTGATATCCGCTATCTTATTATTATTCCGTCAAAAATGGAGAACAGGTGTTAACCGGTCAGCAGAAGCTATGACCATCTTTGCGGTAATGTGTGCAGGTTTATTTCCTATTATTCACATGGGAAGGGTTTGGCTGGCATTCTTTATTTTCCCTTATCCAAATACAAGGGGACCTGTTTGGAGTAACTTCAACTCACCATTATTGTGGGATGTATTTGCGATATCAACTTATTTTACAGTTTCAGTTCTATTCTGGTACACAGGTTTAATTCCTGATCTTGCTACAGTGCGGGATAGGGCAAAAACTGCTTTCAGAAAAAAGATATATAATATATTCTGTTTCGGTTGGACAGGTTCGGCAAAACACTGGCAGCGTTTTGAATCTTTATCGTTAGTACTTGCAGGATTATCTACACCACTTGTGTTATCGGTTCACACAATTGTATCTTTTGACTTCGCAACATCAATCGTTCCCGGCTGGCATACAACTATCTTCCCGCCTTATTTTGTTGCAGGGGCAATTTTTTCAGGATTTGCAATGGTGCTATCACTCATGCTTGTGGTAAGAAAAGTATTTAAACTTGAACAATATATTACACTTGCACATATTGAATCCATGAATAAGGTTATTATCCTGACGGGTTCAATCGTAGGGGTTGCTTATATAACAGAATTATTTGTTTCATGGTATTCTCAAAATCAATATGAGCAATATGCATTCATCAACAGAAGCACAGGACCATACTGGTGGAGCTACTGGGGCATGATGACATGTAATGTTGTTTCACCTCAATTATTCTGGATAAAAAAATTAAGAAGAAGTGTTGTGTTTACTTTCTTTATGTCGATATTTATAAATGTGGGAATGTGGTTCGAAAGATTTGTTATTATCGTTACATCCGTTCACAGAGATTATATTACATCAGCATGGACAATGTATTATCCAACATACGTTGAAATATTTATTTATATCGGAACAATAGGGTTTTTCATGACACTCTTTTTATTATTTGCGAAAGTGGCCCCTGTAATTGCATTAGCTGAGGTGAAAGCGATCTTAAAAACTGCCGGGGATCAATATACCGGTGAACATGCAACACATGTTCAACATGAACATGCGGTAGAACATATGCATGATGAAAAAAAAGATGGAAATTTTGGAACTGAATTAAAACCAATCTAAAAAATATGACTGGTAAAAAAATAGTTTTTGGTTTATTTGAAGATGAAGAAATACTGATGAAGGCAGTAAAGAATGTCCGTAACGAAGGATTAAAAATTACGGATGTACTCACTCCTTTCCCGGTACACGGCCTGGATGAAATAATGGGGTTGCGACAAACAAAATTACATAGTGCAGGTTTTGTTTTTGGTATGACCGGCACCTTAACAGCACTCACATTTATTTTATGGGTAAGCACCGCTAACTATCCGATCAATTATGCTGGTAAACCATATTTATCATTACCGTCCTGGATACCTATCACATTTGAATTAACAGTTTTATTTGCAGCTATCGGAATGACATTAACGTATTTATACTTAAACAGGTTAGCACCGGGAATGAAACCAAAAATATTAGATGAAAGAATTACTTCACACATGTTTGCTATGACATTTGAAATAAATGCTGAAACATCAGAAAATAAAAAAGAAGAAATAAGAAATGTATTGAAAGCAAATGGTGCTGTTGAAATTCATGAAAAAGATTGGGACACTTTATAAATAAAAAATAATTCATTGATATAAATGAAAAGTGCAATAAAAATATTTTTCCTTTCAATTGTAATTGTTAGTGCATTGCAATCCTGCAGAAAAGCAGGAGGAAATTATCCGGGTGATGAATATACTTATGATATGATACACTCCAAAGCATATGAAACATATTCATTAAATCCTGAATTGAAAGACAGTGTATCTGCATTATTGCCGGTTGCAGGCACTGTTCCTTATACAGGTAATGCTATTACCGGTGAATATGATGCAGCAAAGGGGGAAATGAATTTACCTTATCAATATCTGAACACACCGGATGATTATGAAAGGGCAGGAATTGAAATAAAAAGTATGTTAAATATTACACCTGAGATTTTAGCAGAAGGGAAACATTATTTTGATATTTATTGTGCAGTATGTCATGGAGCGAATGGAGATGGAAAAGGATATATTGTTACTGAGGGAAAATACACCGCAGTACCGCCGTCTTATTTTGCAGATGGTTATATTAATATGTCTGATGGGAAAATGTTTCATTCCCTTACGTATGGAAAAGGCGCCATGCAATCTTATGCTTATGCTTTAAGTAAAGAAGAAAGATGGAAAGTAATCGCATATATTAATCAGTTGCAGGATAATTATGCAGCAGAAAATAAAATAACAATACCAGCAGTTGCCGATTCAATACAAACAGCAAAAAATAATATCAATAATTAACGATAAAGAAATTACGCAATGAGCGATAACAATAAATTTGAATTTACCGGTAAGCAGAAAAAAACATTTCTCATTATGATGGTAGTGGGAATTATTGCAGTGCTCATCGGTTTATTAGCAGGTAGTGTTAGCAAACAAAGATTCTGGGCAAACCTTTTACTCGAATCTGTATTTTTCACAGGCATCGCCGCATGTGCAATTTTTATGATCGCAGCACATCAAATTGGATTGGCAGGATGGAATATTGTTGTTAGAAGAGTTACTGAATCAATAACAAAATTTACTTTGATAGGCGGATTGTTTATAATGGTTATTGTAGTCGGAACAGCAGTTGGATATCATGATCTTTACCACTGGAGCAATAATTTTTTAACTGAGCAACAAGTTACACAGGCGGAAATTACTGAATATGAAGAACACCATGCAGGTGGACATCATGTTGGAGGGCATGAAACTGAAGAACAGCATGATAATGGAGAACATAAAACAAATGAACATGATGGAACAAAAGAAGATCATGAACAAAATTCATTCAATACTTCTGAAGTAAATTATATTTTCACATCAACAGATGATAGTACGCATGCTGCATCAGCAGATGGGCTAGTTGAAAATCCATATTATGATAAAATACTTGATGGAAAAGAACCTTATTTAAATCCGCCATTTTTTATTCTCCGTGCAATTATCTTTTTAGGATTATGGTCTTTTATTGCATACAAGCTCAGAAGGATATCGCTTGCTGAAGATCTTGGAAACGGAACAGACGCATGGTATATGAAAACAAAATTCTGGTCTGCAATATTTTTAGTTATATGGGCGGTTACAAGTTCAATGATGGCATGGGACTGGGTAATGAGCCTCGACCCCCACTGGTATAGTACATTATTCGGCTGGTATAATTTTATTTCACTTTGGATAACCAGCATGTGTGTAACAGTTTTATTGCTTATCTATCTTAAAAGTAAAGGATATATAAAAGAGGTGAATCAAAACCATTTGCATGACCTCGGAAAATATATTTTTGGATTCAGCATATTCTGGACATACTTATGGTTTTCTCAATTTATGCTTATCTGGTATGCAAATATTCCCGAAGAAACAATATATTTTTTACAAAGAAAGAGGGAATATAATCCATTGTTCTTTGGAAACTTAATTATCAATTTCTTAATGCCATTTCTTGTATTAATGCGCAGAGATGCAAAAAGAAGTTTGACGGTTCTAACTATTATGGCCGTAGTTTTAATTATCGGGCACTGGAATGATTTCTTTGTAATGATTATGCCGGCAACTGTTGGAGCTGACTGGCACATTAGTTATTTTGAAGTAGGAATGTTTTTATTTTTTGCAGGAATGTTTTTATATACTGTTTTCTATCAGTTAAGCAAAGCATCATTAATAGCAGTTAAACATCCGTTCTTAAAAGAAAGTCTTGGTCACCATCAATAATAAATTAAAAAAATGAGCATAGGTTGGTTGATATTTATTGCAGTAGTTCTCATTATCATCGTTTTGTTCCAGGTAACAAGAACATTAGATCTTGTTTCTCAGTTAAGGGGTAATGATGATGAAAGGGAAGAACACAATTCAAAAGTAAATGGAATTGCGTTATTCATATTCATGGTACTTGGTGTGTATGCATATTTTTGGTGCTTCGGACATTTTAAAAATTCAAACCTGCCCCCCGCCTCCGAGCATGGATATCTTATTGAGGACATGATCTTGTGGACGTTAATTGTGTGCAGTATTGTATTTATTATTTGTAATATTCTTTTATTTACGTTCTCGCTCATTTACCGTTATAAAAAAGGAAGGGAAACAGTACATTTTGCACACAGCAATAAATTGGAATTTATTTGGACAATCATCCCCACAATTGTTTTAACAGGATTAGTTATTTTCGGGTTACAGGCATGGACAAAAATTATGAGTATGCCTGATGAAGATACATTTACGGTTGAAGTTACAGGTCAGCAATTTTTCTGGACAACAAGATATCCGGGTGCAGATGGAAAATTGGGCGCAAGGGATTATAATTTAATTTGTCCCGATAATCCGCTTGGTATCATTACAAAAGAATTTGTGGAACACAGAATAAATTTATTACAGGGAAATGCAAAGCTGGATGTAAAGGGAGAAATAAAAGTATTAGAAGAAAGAAAAGAAATATTACCTGGCTTAATTGATTCAATACAACAATTAATTGAGATGCGCCAGAACCGTTATCGTTCAGAAGATCTGAAAGATGAATTAGATGAACTGGAAGATGAATTAGATGATATTGATAGCCATATTATAACAAGAGTAAAAAATCTTGACAGGATAAATACAATTTATACTCCTGAATATTTTGTTTCACATCAGGATGAAATAACATGGGGGTATGATGATTTTATGCCATCAGAAATGCATGTTCCCGTAAATGAAGAAGTATTATTAAAGATCCAGGCATTAGATGTATTACATAATTTTTATATTGTGCATATGAAAGTGAAAATGGATGCTGTGCCCGGGATGCCAACATTTTTTAAATTCACACCGATTACAACAACTGCTGAAATGCGGGAAGTGTATAGTAAAAATCCATTATGGCAACAACCAAAAGAGGGTGATGAAACAAAAACACCAAAATGGAAAAATTTTCAATATGAAATTGCATGTGCTGAGTTATGCGGAACAGGACACAGTGCAATGAAATATATTTTAGTTGTGGATACAGAGGCAGAATATGAAGAATGGGTAACAACTCAAAAACCTGCATGGAATAATGTCGTTGGTAATTTAAAAATTGAAGGGTTGAGTGAATTAGCACCAAAATTAAAATCAGTTGAGCCCGTAGCTACTGATTCAATAAATTTAGTAACAGATACATCCACTATAGCAAGTAAAGGAAATTGAGTTAATTAAAATTAATTTGACGTATGTCATTAGAAACAACAGTACACGAACATCAGCATGTAGAAACACATGTGCATGGTCATGAACATCATGATGAACATCATCATAAAGAAACCTTCATTACCAAATATATTTTTTCCCAGGATCATAAAACTATTTCGAAACAGTTTTTAATTACGGGAATTATTTGGGCAGTTATAGGCGGTTTATTATCTGTATTATTCAGAATTCAATTGGGATTTCCCGATGCAAATATTATGTGGTTAAAACCATTACTCGGAAAATGGATTACTGCAGAAGGACAACTTGCACCTGAATTTTATAATGCATTAATTACGATGCACGGAACAATCTTAGTATTCTTTGTATTAACTGCCGGATTGAGCGGAACATTTGCGAATTATTTAATTCCGCTGATGTGTGGTGCAAGAGATATGGCGTCAGGGTTTTTAAATATGCTGAGCTACTGGTTCTTCTTTTTATCGAGTATTGTAATGGGTATTTCTTTTTTCCTTGCAACAGGTCCTGCATCAGGAGGGTGGACTGCATATCCGCCATTAAATGATTTACATCAGGCTGCAACAGGCAGTATTGCAGGTGTTGATTATTGGTTAGTGAGTATGGCTTTATTTATTGTTTCTGTTTTATTGGGTGGTTTAAATTATGTTACTACTGTAATTAATATGCGCACAAAAGGAATGAAAATGTTCCGACTCCCATTACCTGTGTGGGCATTATTATTAACTGCAGTAATTGGAATCTTATCTTTCCCTGTTTTATTATCAGCAGCTGTGCTCATGCTATTCGACAGAAATCTTGATACAAGTTTTTATCTTGATCAAATTTATATTGGTGGCGAAGCATTAGCAAATTCAGGTGGTAGTCCGATATTGTACCAGCATTTATTCTGGTTCCTTGGTCACCCTGAAGTATATATTATTATTCTTCCTGCAATGGGAATTGTTTCTGAAGTATTAGCAGTGCATTCAAGAAAACCAATTTTCGGTTATACAGCAATGATATATTCATTACTTGCAATTACAGTATTATCATTTATTGTTTGGGCGCATCATATGTTTATGACTGGTATGAATCCCTTTATCGGATCCATCTTCGTAATATTTACATTAATAATTGCGGTGCCCTCAGCAGTAAAAGTATTTAACTGGATAACCACTTTGTGGAAAGGAAATATTAGGTTAAATCCGCAAATGTTATTTGCAATCGGATTTGTTTCCATGTTTATTTCCGGAGGTGTTACGGGAATATTTCTTGGTAATTCAGCAATTGATGTTGAATTACATGACACCTATTTTATTGTAGCGCATTTTCATTTAGTAATGGGTGTGGCAGCATTTTTCGGAATGTTTGCAGGTATATATCATTGGTTTCCGAAAATGTTCGGAAGATTTATGAACCCGACGTTAGGATTCATTCACTTTTGGGGGACTATTATTTGTGCGTATCTGATTTTTTTTCCGATGCACTTTGAATATATGTTGCCGAGAAGGTACCCAACACATGCAGGATTTGAAACATTTGGAATGTTTGGAGAATTAAATCAATTTATTTCTGTATTTGCATTTATTTCATTTGCATGCCAGTTGATATTTGTATTTAATTTCTTTTACAGTATTTGGTACGGAAGAAAAGCAAGGGAATTAAATCCATGGGGAGCAACAACTTTAGAATGGACAACACCATTGCGCCCAAAACATGGAAACTGGCCTGGAGAAATTCCGGAAGTGCATCGTTGGGCATATGATTACAGCAAACACGGAAGAGATTTTATTCCGCAAACAGAACCATTAAGCCAATATGAAATTGAACATGGCGAACATGGTGATGAAGGTGATAGTGCTATAATACAAAAAGAGAAAAAAGATGATCATTAAACCTATCTGGCATGATAGGATAAAATTTATATCGCCGGTTTTTAACCGGAATAGAAAATGAATAAAACACAAACTATATCAAACAATTTTTCTGAGCGGTTAAAACTCAAATTAAAAGATTACTATATTCTTGTAAAATTCCGTTTGAGTTTTATTGTTGTTTTTTCTGCAGGCATAGGATATGTTTTTGCTGGGGGCGAAATGCATAATTTCAGTTTGTTTTTATTAGCTGGATTTTTAATTACTGCGGCAGCAAATACATTGAATCAAATTATTGAACAGGATACAGATAAATTAATGCATCGCACTGCGGACCGTCCGCTTGCAGCAGGAAGAATGCAGAATACGGAAGCAATTATTGCTGCAGGTATCATGGCAATTGCAGGGGTTGGTTTAATGTGGTATTTATTTAACCCGGTTGCTGCATTACTCGGGGCATTATCATTATTAAGTTATGCATTCATTTATACACCGGTAAAAAAATTATCACCTATTGCTGTATTTATCGGCGCATTTCCCGGAGCCATTCCACCAGTTATCGGTTGGGCTGCAGCAACAGGAAATATTACAACAGATGCAATGATATTATTTGCTATTCAATTCTTCTGGCAATTCCCGCATTTCTGGAGTATAGCATGGGTGGCTTATGATGATTATGCAAATGCAGGGTTTTATTTATTGCCATCAGCAGGCGGAAGATCAAAAGCATCTGCATTTCATATCGTAACATATACAATATTATTAATTCCTGTAAGTATGATACCATTTATGATAGGGTTGACAGGAAATATTTCAGCAATCATTATTTTAATTACGGGAATTTTATTTTTATACCAGGCAGCAATCTTATATAAAACATGCGAAACAAAACATGCTAAAGCATTAATGTTTGGATCCTTTTTGTATTTACCCGTTGTTTTGTTAGCATTATTTTTTGATAAAATATAAGTATGAGTACAGTAAGCCATAAAAGATATATTGTTCATCCGCACAGGTTTAATTTGTGGCTGGCGATTGTTGCTATGATCATGATGTTTGCTGCATTTACCAGCGCATATATTGTAAAAAAAGGAGATGCAAATAACTGGCTTCTAATTGAACTGCCGCAATTATTTACATACAGTACCATTACAATTTTAATAAGCAGCTTGTTTATGCATGCCGCCTATATTTCTTTTAAAAGAAATAAAATTTATTTATATCGTATTTTCATTTGTTTCACTTTTATACTTGGATCTGCATTTTTAATTTTTCAGGTAAACGGCTGGCAGCGGTTAGCTGAAAGCGGAATTATTTTAAGTGGTAATCCTGCCGGATCATTTATTTATGTAATATCAGGTGCTCACTTTGTGCATGTTGTAGGGGGAGTTATTGCATTATTAATTTTTTCAATTAAAAGTTTTACAGCATATAAAACACCTGTTGATACGCTTCTGTTAAATATTAATACCGACAAACAGGTTGGTGTTGAATTGATGGCAACGTATTGGCATTTTGTTGATATACTCTGGATATATTTATTTATTTTTTTCCAATCGAATTAAAAAAGAAATATTTTGGAAACAACAGTACAAAATGCAAAAGAATTATGGAATGGCGGTGATTCGCCTTTCAAGGTGAGCTATGGAAAGATCATGATCTGGTATTTCCTCATATCTGATACATTCACATTTGCGGGCTTATTAATTTCTTATGGTGCAGTGCGTACAAGTCAACCCAGCCATAAAGAGGGAGATTTAACAAGCTGGCCTGACCCCAATGAGGTATTTAGTGCTGGTCCTGGTTTTCATCATGCCCCATTAGTTTTTGTTACATTCATGACATTTACTTTAATTGTAAGTTCAGTTACTATGGTTCGGGCAGTGCAGGAAGGGCACTACATGAATAAAGCAGGTGTTGCAAAATGGCTTGTTTGGACAATTATAGGAGGGTTAATATTCGTACTCAGCCAGGCATGGGAATGGACACATTTAATTCATGAAGGAATGAATTTAAAAAGTAATCCATTTGGTGCATCCTCATTTGGTGCATTATTCTTTTTAATTACGGGATTTCATGGATTGCATGTGAGTGTTGGTGTCTTAATGAATACATGGGCTTTAATTTCAACACAAAGAGGAGTATTTCACCGCAGAGGTCATTACGAGATGATTGAAAAATTGGGATTATACTGGCACTTTGTTGATCTGGTTTGGGTATATGTGTTTTTAGCATTTTACTTATTATAAAAATCTATTCATAAATAAAAAATAAAAATAAATATAGAATATGAGTACATTATCACCCGATGCAGCAAGACAAAGAGTTTGGAAAGTTTGCCGCATACTTGGTTACGTAACAATATTTGAAGTGGCGGCAGCGCTTATTTATTTTTATTTTTTTAAGGAAGATGTGCCTAAATTATTGGTGAGCAGTTTGTTTATTATCTTAAGTGCGCTGAAGGCATATTTTATTATGAGTGAATTCATGCATTTAAAATATGAATTAAAAGCAATGACACTTACCATTCTTACTCCCTTTTTATTTTTGGTTTGGGGAGTTATTGCATTTTTATGGGAAGGAGAATATTGGTTAAGTTTGAAAGAATTGTGGAGGTAATTTATTAATATGAAAAAACATAAAGCCTGGGCAATTGTTATGGTCGGGCTTATAGTAGTACTTCCCCTCATAAGTTTATATGTAATGATGCAGGGAGCAAAGCTGCGTCAGAATGCCAAACCAAGTTCAATATATTCGGCTTCTTCAATTCTACTTCCTCAATATATTCTTATTTCACAACGAGGTGATACAATCCGTGCAGACAGCATGAACAGGAAAGTTTGTGTATATGAATTTTATTCTGATGATTGTTATGAAAAAAGATATTCTGGTACACATCCGTTTTTCGAATTACAGGAGGATTATTATGGAAAAACATTCTCTCTCCGCTTTATTTCTGTTTCATTAACTGATTCAGTTACAGGTGGCATAAATCTGCAGCATTATTCTAACCGCTATGCAGCAAGAGAAGTATGGCATGTGGTGGGCGGTGATACAACCTACACACAAAATATTTTTGCAGCCTGCAAAAAATATGCAGCCGAAAAAAATATTGTTTTAGGAAATTATAACTGTCCGGTTTACGTTTTTCTGGCGGATAGCAAAGGAAGAATTTGCGGGATATATGATATAAATAACAAAGAACAATTCAGTTTTCTCTATAACGATATTTTATTTTTAATTGCTAAAAAAAATGAAACGCAGTAAACATCTTATCATCATTGGCAGTATTTTAACTGCATTTATTTTGTTTGTAATTTTTGTGTACTTACCCTATGCTGATAAACAAAGTCAAACAACGAAAATGGCCACATCACTTTGGCCTTCAGAAAATCTTAGAGATCCTGTACAGGAAATTCCGGCATTTAATTTTATTGACCAGAATAATAAAACAATTACCAATGAGTATGTGAAAGGAAAAGTATATGTTGCTGATTTTTTTTATACCACATGTGAGGCAGCATGCCCTATGATGAGCACTCAATTAACGAAAGTGCAAAAAGACTTTATAAAGAATAATGATTTCCGTATTTTATCTTTCGCATTGGACCCCAATGATTCTTTAAGTGTGATAAAAACATTTGCTGATAAATACGAAGCCAATGACAATACATGGCATTTTTTGAGGGGCGATTCAAAAAAAATATATAAACTGGGTGAGGAAGGTTTTTTGCAGATAGTAAAAGACGGCGATAATAACTTCGAGGGACATACACAAAAATTAACGCTTGTAGATAAGAAGGGTATGATACGGGGATTCTACCTTGGAATTGACAGTGCCGAAGTAGCAAACCTGATAAATGATATTAATTATTTATTGAATAAAGAACAGATATGAATGAAAGAACAATTAGTAGGTGGATTTTTTGTATCTCGATAGCAGTACCACTTTTGGTTACTATTTTATTTTTCACACCTGCAGTCAATTTAAAAATTGATGTTTCTTTTTTGCCTAAGATAAATGCAATAATTAATTCAGCAGTTTCTATTTTGTTAGTTACCGGTGTTTATTTTATTAAAAATAAAAATAGAAAGGCACACAGGTTTTGTATGCTGAGTGCATTTTCATTATCTGCATTATTTCTTATTTCATATGTCATCTACCATTCAGCAACTGAATCGACAAAATTCGGTGGGGAGGGTGTTATAAAAAATTTGTACTATTTTATCTTGCTCACACATATTTTGTTGGCAGCTCTTATTCTTCCGCTTATATTAATTACGGTGTCAAGGGCATTAACTGAAAAATTTGATAAACACAGGAAGATCGCAAGAATAACCTTTCCTCTCTGGTTATATGTTTCAGTAACCGGTGTTATCGTTTATTTTATGATTGCTCCATATTATCCGTAAATTTGTACTGCAATGAAAAAAATAATTTTTTTATTCATTATTACTTTCAGTGTCTTGTTATTTCTAACTTCCGATGCACAGGCTCAGTGTGCTATGTGCCGGATGGCTGCAGAGAATGGTGCAAAAGCCGGTAATACTCAAACGCTCGGCATTAATACTGCAATTTTATATCTTGCGATATTTCCTTACATAATCATTTCTACAATTGCGTATTTATTCTGGAGAGCTTATAAGAAAAAACAAAAAGAAGAAAAGGAATTAGCTTCCTGAATTATATGTCTCCCAACATGGGCCTTAGTAAAATTTCTTCAACTACAGTTCTTTCAGAAACATCATAGGCATCCCAAATTAATCTTGCAACATCCCTGACGTCAATAAATCTTTCTTTAGGTAAGTTTGTGCCATCCCAGCTCGGTGTTAAAACTGCACCGGCTAAAACAGCAGTTACTCTTATATTATATTTTTTTAATTCATGTCTCAGATTTTTTGAAAACCCTAATAATCCAAATTTTGATATTGCATAACTCCCCCCCGCATCATAAGCATTAATACTTGCGACGGAACATAAATTAAAAATATGCCCTTTTTTATTTTGTACCATTGCCGGGGCAATTACCCTGGTTAAATGATAGGCACTATAAATATTTGTTTCAATTAAGGTTTCTAACGTACCTTCTGCCTCATCTAATAAATTGCCCGGCAAAAAAATACCTGCATTGTTTATCAAAACATCAATAGTTTTATATTCTGCAAGGCAATAACTCCCAAATTTTTTTACTTCTTCCTTTTTTGAAACATCACATATTTGCTTTAGCACTTTTATTTTGTATATATCTGTGATTGTTAAAGCAAGTTCATCCAAATCTTTTCCAGATCTTGCACATATTGCTATATTAAATCCTTTCTCTGCAAAATATTCTGCACATGCTTTGCCTATTCCTTTTGTTGCTCCGGTTATAACAGCGTTCATTATTTTGAATTTTACTTCAAACATACACGAATTTTATAATCTGCATAAGTCGAACGGGCATTATCACAGAAATTAAATATTTTTACCTTCATCTATGTTTGCGGAAATTATTTTGCCTTTGGCGCTGGAAAAAAATTATACCTATTTCATCCCTGATGACCTCCTTCCCTCAATAAAGCCTGGTACGAGGGTAGAAGTACCTTTCCGCAATAAAACATATACAGGTATCGTAGCGAAAATTCATGACAACAAACCGGAGGGGTATCAAACAAAACCTATTTTATCATTGCCGGATCATTTGCATGTTGTAAATAAAATGCAATTGGACTTTTGGGAGTGGATGGCAAATTATTATGTGTGTAGCATGGGGGATGTAATGAATGCAGCTTTGCCTGCGCCTTATAAATTAAGCAGTGAAACAATTCTTGTTTTAGATAGTGAGGCAAATATTGATGCAGCACAACTAAATGACGCCGCCTTTATTGTCGCAGAGGCGTTGACAATTAAAAAAGAATTATCACTGCAGGAAATACAGAAAATATTACATCAGAAATCCGTTCAACCAATTGTTAAAATATTAATTGAAAAAGGGATTGCTTATGTGAAAGAAGAATTAAAAGAGGTTTATAAACCCAAAATAGAAAAATATATCTCGCTGCATAAAAAATATGTTGATGAAAACTCTTTAAAAGAATTATTTGATAAGCTGGAAGGCAAAGAGCAGAGTTCAAAACAACTGCATGCATTGATGATCTATTACCAGGATGCTTTTGATATTGGAAGAATTAAAAGGAATATGTTATTGCGCAAGGCTGCAATATCTTCTTCTGTTTTAAAAACAATGTTTAAAAATGAAATATTTATTGAAACAGATGAAACAGTGAGCCGCTTGCAAACAGGAATAAATGTTGACGCAAATACTATTGATCTTTCACATGCGCAGGCTGATGCTTTAAATTCGATAGAAAAAGAATTCTCAGATAAAAATGTTGTTTTATTACAAGGCATAACAGGAAGTGGAAAAACAGAAATTTATATTGAGCTGATAAAAAAGCACATTGCCACCGGAAAACAAATATTATATCTGTTGCCTGAAATTGCACTTACAGCACAAATTGTAAATCGCTTAAAAAAACATTTCGGAAATTTAGTTGGCGTATATCATTCAAAATTCAATCAAAACGAGCGTATTGAGATCTGGCAGAAAGTTTTAAATAGCCAATATAAAATTATACTTGGTGCACGGTCATCTTTATTTCTTCCTTTTCAGGATCTCGGGTTAGTGATTATAGATGAGGAACATGACTACTCCTATAAACAACAGGATCCAAATCCAAGGTATCATGCAAGGGATGCTGCAATTTATTTAGCACATCTGCATCATGCAAAAACGTTACTGGGTACCGCAACACCATCGGTTGAAAGCTATTATAACACACAGACGAATAAATACGGAATTGTAAAACTCACTGAACGATATGCAAATATTGCTTTGCCTGAAATTCAGATTATTCCTTTGCAGGAAACATTTAAAAAACATAAGAGCAATCAACATTTTTTTAGTGATGAATTAATTAAGGCCATAAAAAATGCACTTGAGAAAAAAGAACAGGTAATTATTTTTCAGAACAGGAGAGGCTTTGCTCCTTATATTATCTGTGAAAGTTGCGGCTGGGTTCCGCAGTGTGTTAATTGCGATGTAAAATTAGTATATCATAAATATGCTGATGAATTGCGTTGCCATTATTGTGGATATAAACATAAAACATTTCCTGCATGCCCTGCATGTGGCAGTACAAGAATATTAATTCAAGGCTCGGGAACTGAAAAAATAGAAGATGAATTGCAATTATTATTTCCGGAAAATAAAATTGCAAGACTTGATTTGGACTCGGTGCGCACAAAACATGGACATGAAAAAATAATTACTGCATTTGAAGATGGAGAAATAGATATTCTTGTAGGAACACAAATGATTACAAAGGGGTTGGATTTTGATAATGTAAACCTTGTAGGGATAATTAATGCAGATCAGATATGGAATTTTGCAGATTTCCGTTCAAATGAAAGGGCCTATCAAATGATCACACAAGTAAGTGGAAGGGCGGGGAGAAAAAACAAAAGAGGTTTGGTATTAATCCAGGCACTGCAAACAAAACATCCTGTATTACAATACGTAATGGAAAATAATTATGAGTTGTTATTTGAAAATGAACTCCTGCAACGTCAGCAATTTTTATATCCTCCTTTTGTAAGGATCATTCAAATTATTATTAAGCATAAAGAATTTGAACTTGCAGCAAAGGCAGCAAATTATCTTGCGGGGGCACTTAAAAACAAACTCAACAAAAAAATATTGGGTCCTACTGTTCCTCCAATAGCAAGAATAAAAAACAAATACCATCTTGAAGTCTTAATTAAAATGGAAAATGAAACTTCAGAAATAAGCAGAACAAAAAAATATATTAAACAGTTATTGGGAGAAATGCAGCAACATGCCGAACATAAAAAGGCAGATGTTGTGATTGATATTGATCCTTTATAAATTTACAACACAGTTATGTTAAGTAAAAAAGCGAAGTACGGGTTAAAAGCAGTGTTTTATCTTGCCCGTAATTATGATGATGGACTTGTTTTGATTGCAACACTTGCCGAAGAAGAAAATATTCCAAGAAAATTTCTTGAATTAATACTGCTCGAATTAAAAAAGAATGGGTTGTTACACAGTAAAATGGGCAAAGGCGGAGGTTATGAGCTTAGCAAACCACCTAATAAAATAACTGTTGGGCAGGTAGTGCGCATACTTGATGGACCTCTTGCGCCATTGGGTTGTGTAAGTAAAACTGCTTATAAAAAATGTGAGGAGTGCGTTAGCGAACGAAGCTGTGAGATACGAAGGATCATGCAACAGGTAAGAGATGCAACTGCAAAGATACTTGATACTACAAGCCTTGAAGAAGCAAGACACAGTCTTTTTGAGATCGAAAAAATAAAATAAAGACGCATGCAACGCACGAGTATGAAAAAAAATCTTACCATTATTCTATAAAATTGATAGAATATGTATAATATTGCATCACAATCAAAAAAAACAGACATATGAAACGTTACATTTTATTTACTTTATTCTTTTGTGCTACTTTATTTGACGTAATAGCGCAAACAACTTCCGGAACGGTTGGCACAATTGCAACTGTCCCCAGCAGCACACCTGCAGAAACCTATAATCTTAAAATAGCCCAGAAAATTGATTTTAGTGCTTTGGTTCAAACCCGGTATCAATTATTTCAGGACTCAACAAGAGTAGATGCATTCGATCTTCGCAGGGCCCGCCTTATTTTTAGAGGAGATGTTGCACCTAAATTTGGATATCGCCTTCAGGTAGAGTTGGCAAACGGGCCAAAAATTCTGGATGCGGTTTTCACTTATAAGCCCATTGAATATTTTAATGTGAATATTGGGCAAAGTAAAACTCCATATAGTTACGACAACTATTATTCACCCTTCACACTAATGGCTATCAGCCGTACACAAATTGATAATTCATTGTCAAACCGTGAAAGTGATTTATATGGAAATAATCAGGGCCGTGATATAGGCGCATGGATAACCGGTAAATATAGCGTTGGAGAGGAAGGCGCTAAAAGACCAATCGTAGAATATTTGGTTGGTGTGTATAATGGATCCGGAATAAACATAGCTGATAATAATAATGAGAAAGATTTTGGGGGATTTTTAAGAGTATCTCCTATAAAAGATCTTTGGCTAAGCGGTCGTTTCTATTCCGGTACAGGTGCAAAACTTTTGGCAAATCCTGATAGCACTGCTGACAGAACCCGTGCTGGATTCGATCTCACTTATAAATATAAAA
>JACMJP010000361.1 GCA_014380545.1 Chitinophagales bacterium
AATAAACCAATTATTTCCATTTTTTTCTTTCCTCGCAATAGTAATATAATCACCCGGCTCAGCAGAAAGAATCTTTGTATCATCCCAATCAACCGGAACATCTTTAATAAATTGAAAAGCATCCATATGTTTTGCATAATTTTCAGGAAGGTCAGCAGCCATTTGCAAAGGCGAATACATAGTTACATATAATGCAAGTTGTTTTGCAAGTGTTGTATGTACCTGATTTGTTTTTGTTGAATCATAATAATTCATTTTAATTTGAAAAATGCCCGGTGTATAATCCATTGGTCCGCCGAGTAATCTTGTGAAAGGCAAAATGGTTTCATGTGCAGGCGGATTTCCTTTGCTCCATGCATTAAATTCATTTCCTCTTGCTGCTTCACATGCAAGCCAATTCGGATATGTGCGATGCAATCCGGTTGGACGCACAGCTTCATGCGCATCAACCATAATTTCATATTCAGCAGCTTTTTCAATAACACGGATGTAATGATCTACCATCCATTGCCCGTCATGATATTCACCTCTCGGAATTATTCTTCCAACATATCCTGTTTTCACTGCATCATAATTATTTTTCTTCATAAATTGAAATGCTTCGTCTATTCTTCTTTCATAATTTGTAACAGATGAAGATGTTTCATGATGCATGATAAGTTTTACATTTTTAGAAGCTGCATATTTTTTTAATTCTTCGACATTAAAATCAGGATAGGGTGTTACAAAATCAAAAACATTTTCTTTCCAGTTTCCAAACCAGTCTTCCCAACCAACATTCCATCCCTCCACTAATACTCCATCAATATCATTTGCAGCCGCAAAATCAATATAGCGTTTTACATTCGCAGTATTTGCTCCATGCTTACCGTTTGGTGTTAATGTATTCCATTCGGTTGTTGCAAGGTCAATATTATTTGTATTTGAATAATTCCAGGTTCCTGTTCCTATATGCATTTCCCACCACACACCTATCATTTTCATTGGTTTTATCCAGCTTGTATTTTCAATTTTTGATGGTTCATTTAAATTTAAGATCATTTTTGATGATAAAATATTTCTCGCATCATCACTCACAAGAATTGTCCTCCATGGTGTGTGTGAAGGTGTTTGCATATATGCTTTATTGCCAACAGCATCAGGGACCAAATGCGCAGTAAGTTTAAAATTGTTTTGATTTACCTGCAATTGCATAGCAGGATAATTTATTAATGCTGCTTCAAAAATATTGATATATAATCCATCAGCAGTTTTAAGCATCACAGGAGATTGAATATAATTTTTGCCGATAGGTGTTCTTGCTGCAATTTCAGTATATGTATTTGCCGTGTCTGCATTTATTTTACTCAATTTACTTTCACTATAAGTATATTCATTTGTATCATAATCACCAGGGATCCAGAATGTTTTATGATCACCGGTCAAATGAAATTCGGTGATTTCATCTTTCACAATAAAATTCCTTAAATTATTTTGTACAGGAAATTCATATCTGAATCCCAGGCCATCATTAAATAATCTGAATGTAATAATTAATGTTCTTTCAGCCAGACCAGGTTGTGTAAGTGTTACTTTTAATTCACGGTAATTATTTCTAATGTTTTTTACTTCTCCCCACACGGGTTGCCATGTTTCATCAAAGGTTGTTGTATCAATTTTTACAATTTCAAAACCTTCAATAAAAGAAGATTGGTCCTTCAATGCAATACCCATTTTTGAAAGTTTAATAACCGGCTTATTCTTATAGCTTAATTCATAAACAGGGGCACCGATATTACTCAGCGAAAAATTAAGGGAAAGGTTTTTATCCGGTGATTGAATTGTTTGAGCATATAGGTTATGCAAGCCGCCAAGCATGATAAGCAAAAGAATATTCTTCATGCTCCAAAATTAAAAATAAATTCCTTATCGTAACCAGCCGGATAAATCTCTATTAAGTAATTGGGAAAGGCTATTTACATCATGCCTGTAATAATCTGCCAGCCACTTTTTTTCTTCAGCGGTTATTTTAGGAATATTACTTTTTGAGTAGAATATTTTTTTTACAGCCTGTTTAAAATTTTCAGGAATGATCTTTTTTGATAAAGTATATAAACCCGTTTGTGTAAGGATGTAATTTAATTTGCCAAATCTCGGCATGCCGGCTTCATTGTATTTCTGACTCATATCAATATCAAAATCTGGATTTACTGCTACAAATTGAAACAAGTCTTTCATAACTCCTTTTGCGTCTTTCTTAAAATCATCAAATACAATTACTTTAATTTGGGTTGCGGGAAATAGATCATAATATCTTTTTACCTGTTCATAGTAATTTCCAACTTCAAGGTATAAATGGCTAACGCCCCATCCTTTTACTTTTTTATCCTGATCAATTTGTATTTCTTTTAATAAATCTCTTTCAGCAATTTTTCCTAATCGCAAATTCATTAAGAACTGAGAATACAATCTTTCAATTGGGTTGCGCAATATCATTACAATTTTAGTATCAGCTAATTTTTGTTTAATTGCAGATGCTGATGAAGGAAGATATAAATAAGAATTACTCACTTCGCCAATGGCTTTTTCATCTTTTACATCTCTGAATAATTGCTGATATTGTTCCCATGATCTCACATGTGCAATATGTACTTTCTTTTCCATATCGCCGCTTAAATATTTAGCTACGTCAGTTGAAATATCCTGTTTATAATCAAGATTAAAATGTTCGAACAACATATCTGTATCACTGAAATAATTTGTTTCCTTAATTGGCGACATAAAGACTTCAGGATGTTGCTGCAAATATTCATGCAGTGAAGTAGTTCCTGCTTTTACAGCGCCGACAATTAAGAATGTAGGTAATTTATTCATTGCAGTGTTTCGGTGTTTCAGTGCTCCGGTATTTCGGTGTTCCAGTATTTCTGTTTTACAGTGTAGCTTGATTAACAATTCATTTTCAGGAACACGGGAACACTGAGATACTTTTTATCTCAAATATTTCCAAAAAATAATTCTCGCAATATTCATTAAACGATACATAAAAAATGAATACCACGGCACTTTAAATTTATTCCAGCTCTCAGGAAAATCATAATTCCATCTTTTTAAATAAGGCCCAAAAATGTATTTTGCTCTTTTCTTTGCTATATCTGTTTCGTAATATTCCCAAAATGTTTTAGTCTTTTCTGCTGTCTTATTTGCGACAGGAATATCTCTTACCTTTTCGATTCCAATTATTCTCAACGCTTCGTTAAAATCATTATTCAAATTTTCGAAACGGATAATGTGATCCATGTTCTTATGCTCTATAATACTCCAGCTTGCATAAGGAACGGAATATGCCCGTATAAAAAAATCTTCAAAACTTTCATTTTTAGCCGTAATATTTTTGTATTGGCGCACATTCCACCAGCGCATAATATATTTTCTTAAAAAGCCATGCTTTAATAGTTTAGGTTGAGTATACCTGTTTTCATGATCTGTTTTAAATTTAAAATAATTACTTACACAAATATCCATCGGGTTGCGCAAACCACTTATTCTTTTATATTTTTTTTCCTCTGATGTTGCCGTCTTTATAAAGTCAGTGCTGTACAATGCATGCTTGAAAAGAATTTCCTGGCCGTTGTAATTTGTTTTTAATTCCTTTGCAATAGCACTGCTTGCAGTTTGTGGCAACTCAATAAAAACATATTTATATTTATGGCTGATGATCATGTGTTATTTCTGAAATTTTGTATTAAAAATTGCTGCATAAATTACTTTCGCTTCACCTGTATTTCCTTTCATTATATATTTAAAACTCCTTGTAAGGAGATGTAAATACAAAAAGGGCAGTTGCGGACGGTAATACTTTTTATACAATTTTATCTTCCCCCTATATTTATAGTTTAAAGCTTTAATTTGCCATTTACTCTTCTTTGGGCTATTGCCAGTGCTTGCACCCTGTTTATGATAAACTTTACTTTTTACGGCAACTCCAACATTCCAGCCTTTTAGTTTAGCCCTTGCGCTCCAGTCATTTTCTTCATTATATAAAAAATATTCTTCGCTCATTAAGCCTGCATCCAGCAAAAACTCTTTACTCACAAACATGGATGCCCCAATTACATAATTACATTTTATTTCTGTATTATCATATTGCCCCTTATCAACTTCCTGCGCTCCTATTATTTTTGATTTGCCCGAATATTTATTAAATATTGCGCCTATGCCCTGCATTTTTTCAGGCTTATGATACACAAGTAATTTACTACCAACAATTCCAATTCTTTCTTTTTTATTTTTCTTCTCCTCAGAATAATTTACCAACTCAGAAATTGCATTCGGATCTATTACCGTATCATTATTTAACAGCCACACATAATCAAAATTGCTGTTAAGTGCGTAACGCATACCTACATTATTACCACCGGCAAAACCAAGATTTATTTTACTTTGTACGTATAATATGGGATAAATATTTTCCATAGGACCTAAACGTAAGTTATCTGATTCACCAGCATGCGCCCTGAAATATAAAAGTGGTTTATGCGAAAGGGGATTTGACAAACGGAATAATTTGTTATCAGGTAAAACAGCATGGGTTAATTCTCCCCTTGTCCATTTTAATAAATTATTCCAGCTGTCGTCATCACTTCCATTTTCAACAACTACAACCTGATAATTTTTATAATTGCTTTTTAAAATACTTTCAATACACTCAATAGTATCCTGCCATGTTTTATAATTTACAAGAACAATACAAACTTTTGGGTCCATTGCAGATCAGTTTAACCAGTGATTTAAATCTTTTCCCAATAATCCTGATAATTTTTTTACATCTTCAGAAAACTGATCAAGCAAAAATTGTTTTGCCTCCGGCGATATAACACCTTTCGCATTTTTGCTTCTATAAAATATTTTAACAAAAATATTTTTGAGACTCCTCGGTGCAAGTTTTTTAAATAATGGGCGTATGCCGAGTTTATTAAACCAATACGTAAAATTTTTATATCTTGGTGTAAACACCTCATTATAATTTTTTGAAGTGTCGGGATTAAAATTTGAATCGACACCAATAAATTCATATAATCCTTTAATTACCTGCTGTGGGCTTTCTTTCATGTCTTCAGTAAAAATAATTTTTACATTCTCTTTTCCAAAAACATCAAGATATCTTTTCACCTGCTCATAATATTGTCCAATCTCAACATATAAATGCGCATTGCCCCAGACCTTTGGTTTGTGATGAAAATCCTGTTGCAAGGCTTTATAAAAATCAAATTCATTATTATTTCCTGTCCAGATATTCATACGATAATGTGAATATGCCCTATCAATCGGGTTACGCAAACAGATAATTATTTTACACTCCGGCAAAACATTTTTAATTTCTTCTGCTGCAACAGTTGAATATAAATAAGATGTACTCAATTCACCTATTCCAGTTTGATGTTCTACATTTTTATATAACTTTTTATATTGCTCCCAGTTTCTGACAAACGCTGCATGGTATTCATGCTGCATATCGCCATTCACATATTTTTCAATATCCTGTAATTTATTTTGCGCAAATTCATGATTAAACAAATTCACATCAATATCTTTTGAAAAATAATGCGGTTCCTTAAGCGGGGAAAGATATACTTCGGGATGTTGTTTGAGATAATGATATAAGGAAGTTGTGCCGCCTTTATTTGCGCCAACAACGATAAAAGTAGGTAATTTATCCTGCGTTCCTTTTTGCATACATTGATCGTAAAAAAATTACATCAACTAAAATTCAATAATAATTCCGCAACATCTTTTTGTAAACAATACACATTATTTATTTGTTCAATATTTGGGATTTTAATGGACCCAAGTAATTTATAATCCGGAACAGAAAACACCTGCACCATATTTGGTACCGCTTCTCCACCCGGAAATAAACCGAGATATCTTTTCCTTGTTTCACTCACTCCACCATAATAAATATTTTTTTCCTGGTCCAGATCTCCTCCCCTGCCGAAACCTTTTGTATCCATGGTTCTTAAAAAATTCCAATTCTTATCAAAAATTTTTAATTCAAAATGCCCGCTGTCAAACGCCCAGTACTGATTATTAATTAAACGCACAGAATGCGGTGCCTTAAAATTAAGTGGGTGTCTTTTCCTTTTTGAAATATTTACAACACCACCATTGCCCTGGCTTTTTATAAATTTTTGTGCTATGCGTTTCATTAATTGCCTGCCGGAAGTATGATGCACTAAAATATACAGATCGCCTTCATACCCTTCAAAAACTAAATTGCAATGAAATTTATCAACCACCTCCACATCAGCTTCATCTTCCCCCTCTTCCGGTGAATTTGATTTGAAATCAGATAAATTAATACGTTTACTAATTTTATTTAACTTAATATCATAGCTTACAATTTCATCATGTTTAGTATTTGAAATCCAAATATAATTTCCGATCATACTTATTTCATGAATGTCAGTAAGGTTTGGGATATCAAGCTTTTCATACTTTTTTTCCTTTAAAGAAAATTTAAATATTTCACTGCTTGATGCTATGTATAAAGTGTAAGGATCACTTTGATGGTAACACATACTGCTCATACCCAATTCACCCCATGCATTAAAAAAATTTACAGAAATAATATTATTTTTTTCATCAATCAATTGCATGCTTTTAATATTACCCCTGTTAATTTCCCTGTCCGCAGGGTTTGCATTTAATGAGCCGATTACAAGAATTCTTTTGTCCGGATAAATAAATTGTGCCATGCTATGTAATTTCTAAAATTTATTGTTTGTTGCTAATGTTAATGGAACTCCTTGCTTGTCTAATTGTAATTCATACATTTTATATGCGCAAATAACCATAATAAAGATAGCTGTTGAGCCGGGCTGCATAAATAAATACCCTTTTGCAAGCGAGGAAAGAAAACAAAATATTAAAACGTATTTTGATGCAACAAGAAATGAGTCTTTTTTATGACGCACGATAAATTTTGAACTGCGAACTGCGATCCAAAACTGCCAGTAAATAATGATTGAACCAATAATTCCATAAGTCATTATTGAACCCAATATCCCAATATCTCCCGGAGGGACCGTTGTGATATTATGTGTACCTATAAAACTTTCACCACTCGAAAATTTTCCAAGCCCAATAATCCAGCCGATAGGATAGGTTTGCAAATACACTAATAGTATTCCTATTTCTTCAATTCTTGCATCCAATGATTCCTCCCCTACCACATTTCCTGTAAAAACAATTGATGCAAGACTTGTATATTGATATATATAATCATTAACCCTATCCGGAATAATTGCATACATTACTCCCATAATAAACATAAAGACTATCCCAACATAAAGAAATACCCTGAATGCCCTTTGAAAATTAACCTCAAACATGTAAAATACTGCTATAGACGCAACAACAGCAATCATTACAGATCTTCCCTGGTGCAGAAAAAATAGGTAGGATAAAAATATACCAGAATAAAAAAGCATTTTTCTATCTTTAGTAGAAACATATCTTACGGTGTAATAAACAGAGAAGAAAGCAATAAAATCAATTCCGAATTTAAAACGATACCCCCCCTTAATATCACTAAAGCCTACAAAAGACTGGTCAATATACTTTGCAGGATCAAGAAACATATAACAGCCAACAAAATAAATTAAGGACGCCCATCCCAGCCATTCAAATGCACGATATAAATCTTTTAATGTAATAAAGTGAATTCGCAAAAAAAATAAAATAAGAAATACACCCCCGATACCAAACCAATGCCGTTGGGCAAAATACCCTGACAGGATAGGCATGTTTTCACTTAAGTGTGCACACACTCCCGCCTGTATAGGCATTAAAAATATGAGCACATAATAATAATGTAATTCATCAATATGTTTATTTATCATGACAACATAGAGACCGTATAGAATTGTGAATGACACTATACCTAAAAGCCAGAGGGCCTCGAAGGGAAGATAAATAAAAATAAGCGGAGTACGGGTTAATATACGGGTAGTAAAAAGAATAATGACCATAATTAATATGATCTTACCGACTATTGAATTCGGTTCCTTAAATATTCCTCTTTCTGCTGTTAATATGCTCATTTATGTTAACCAGTTGCTTAAATCTTTTTCTGTTAATTGTTGAGTTAACAGAATATCGTTTTTAAAATATTTTTTAATGATCATTTTTTTTGTTTCGAAATCCAATCTCGATACAGTTGGTTGTTTCAGGTTTTTTCTGATAAAAAATTTACGTATGTTCTTTCTTATTTCTTTCGATGGCAAAATACTTTTCAAAATTTGTTTTGCAAAATTAGGCTTTCGCAGCAAATTCGTAACAGTTTCGTTTTTCATTTCTCCCGCCTCATTACTGTGTATGTTTACAGCAAGTTTATGAAAAGGTATTTGCAAAAATTCCTGAATATGCCGTATTGTATTTTCTCTGTTTAAAATAATATCCTCCTCAAAAAGAAGAATAAGAAAATTCTGTTTAGGGAATATTTCCATGAATTGTTTTAATTGCTCACCATACATTCCCCTTTCAATGTATGCAAATATTTTTTGTTCCTTTATATTTGTTTTTCTCTGCTTCTCCGCTTCAATTGCCTGTAAAAAATCCAGTTTCTCCAATCCTTTTTTCTTTGTCATTAAATAATGTGAATATGCCCGGTCTGCAGGATTACGCAGTACAACAATTATTTTAATATCTTTCCCGAGTGTATCATAAATCCTTTTTGCTGTAAAAGGAAATAACAAATAATCCGGGTCAAATTCGCCGGACGCTTTTTCTCCTTTATAAGTATTGTAATATGTTTTATTATAAAAATCAATTCCTTTTTTATAGTCTTCATCAAACAAAAAGAATTTTGTTTCCTTCACAACTGGAATATAAATATCCGGGTGTTGTGCAAGAATATCAGCAAGTGTTGTAGTACCTGCCTTCTGTGCGCCAATGCAAATAAAGTTTTGTTTTAATGTTTGCATATTAAACCAGCCAGTCGCTGAGGTCTTTTTGAATTAATTCGGATAATTTTTGTATATCTTCTTTATAAATATTTATGAGTTGCTTTCTTGCTTCCTTAGGTATTTCTGTTTTTTGAAGGTTGTACTTCAACAACATTCCCTTAACAGAATTTCTCAATCTTTTTTTAGTTTCCCTGCTCATTAATTTCCTGAAAAAGTTCAATACGGGGTTTTTTCTTGTGGTTATGATCTGTTTAAACCATTTTACTTTCATTTCACCGCTTTGATTGCGTTGTTTCAATTCATCTTTATTTAATCCCGCATCTACTTCCAAAAAAGTGTATATCTCATCTAATAATTTCTGTTGGTTATTTTCCAATTGATTATAAAATACAATTTTAACATGATCGAAATTATCCAGATAAGCTTTCACCTGCTTGTAATAAAATCCTTTGTCAACATAAAAATAATCGAAGTGATAATTTTCCTGCATGCGTTTTTTTTCTGCAAGTATTGCCTCTTCAAAAGAAAGTTCCTCCTGAAGATCCCGGCGCATATGCATATATTGCGAATAGGCACGGTCTGCAGGATCCCTGAGTATAATAATTATCTTTATTTTCTGAGAATCAAAAACCAGTTCTTTAATATTCTTTATTGTTTTTTCATGAAAATATAAATAAGGTGTGGATGATTCGCCAAGAACTTTTTCATTTTGCCCCTCAAATAACTTTAAATAAGCCTCTGTAGTTGTTGTATATTTATTTCTTGCATCTTTAAATGTTGGTTC